>DASTZZ010000016.1 GCA_035764005.1 Terriglobales bacterium | reverse complement strand
GGCGCTCAGGATGACAGGTGGTCGTGTTCAGTAGTGATGATCTGCGAACCATTCATACCATTTCTTGCTGCTTGGCCTCAGCTTCAATTTCCCCGACTGGGATCAACCGATCCATCTGGCGCAATTGCGGAAAAATCCATGCCCAGAGGCCCACGACAAGCAACGTGCCGACGCCTCCGAAGAGGACCGCGGGTACGGCGCCGAACCACTGGGCAGTAATTCCCGATTCGAACTGGCCAAATTCGTTCGAGGCCCCAATAAACAGCAGATTCACCGCGCTCACACGTCCGCGCATCGCCGCAGGCGTGGCAATCTGAACCAGCGTGTTGCGGATCACAACGCTGATCATGTCAGAAGCGCCTACGACGAAAAGCGAAATCAGAGAGATCGTCATGGAACGCGAAATGCCGAAAATAATCGTCGAGACTCCGAATATGGCAACGGCGATGAACATCATTACTCCGGACCGGCGTTGCAACGGACGATAGGCCAGAACTACAGCCATTAGCGCTGCCCCGGCAGCGGGCATGCTGCGCAACACACCGAGGCCGCCTGGGCCAACATGCAGCACGTCTTCTGCATAGACAGGGAGCAGCGCGACAGCGCCGCCCAGCAGCACGGCAAACAGATCCAGCGAGATGGATCCCAAAATGATCTTTTCCCGCCACACGTAGCGCACGCCAGCAAGCAGCGTCTCGATGGAAATGTCCTTCTTTTCCATGCGTCCGGTGCGTACGTGCATCATCAGCAAGAACACGAAACCGGCGGCGTAGCAGGCAGCTGCGGTGATGTAAACGCTCGCCGCTCCGTGTACCCATCCGTATATCAGGCCGCCCAGGGCGGGACCCAGCACGGTGGCAATCTGGAAAACGGTAGCTCCCCAGGCCACTGCATTGCCAAAATGCTCCGTCGGCACAAGCTGCGGGACTAATGATTGGCTCGCAGGTCCGCTGAACGCGCGAGTAATGCCGATCAGGAGCAGCGTGGCGAAAATCGGAAGCACCGACTTCGCGCCATTATGGGCTTGTAGAAAAAGCAAAACTGAGCAAATGGCGTAAGAGATGTAGCAGGTCAGCAAAACGGCGCGACGATCAAAGCGGTCAGCCGTATGTCCGGCAGGGATTGAAAGCAAAACGCCGGGCAAGAACTGGACGAGTCCCACATATCCGAGATCGATCGGCCGGTGAGTGATCTCGAAAACCTGCCAGCCGACAGCGACGGACTGCATTTCGGTGCCGACGATCGAAAGCGCGCGCCCAAATTGGAACAGCCGGAAATCGCGATGCTGAAATGCGGCTCTCGGTGGGACAGCCAGTTCTGTCTCAGGGGGCACGT
Organism: Terriglobales bacterium; assembly: GCA_035764005.1. Classification (NCBI taxonomy): domain Bacteria; kingdom Pseudomonadati; phylum Acidobacteriota; class Terriglobia; order Terriglobales; species Terriglobales bacterium. The sequence goes on along the minus strand of DASTZZ010000016.1, from coordinate 4,912 downwards.
CCATAGGTTACACGAGCGAAATGCTCGTGGTGATGTCACGCAGCTTGTGTAAATAGCCTGAGGGTGCGGCTCTTCCAATCGAGGTTGAAGCGATGGAAGATCGAGTAAATGATGCGATCCACGCTCTGCACATTGACAAAGCAGACCATGGGCCGAGTGCGTCGTCGGACTTCTACAAAACAGCGTTCAATGACATTGGTGGTGCGCAGCTTCTTCCATAAATGCCTGGGGAAGGTGAAGAAAGACAGTAGTTCTGGAAGATCGTTTCCCAGCCGATCTGTGAGGGTCGGATATGCACTATGCCAGCGACGATGGAAGCGGCGAAAGGCGGCTTCGGCCTGGCGGCGGCTTTGCGCGCGATAGATGGCCTGGGCATCAGCCTTGACTTCGTCGTAGTCGCGCTTGCGTACCTTCTCGAGAATGTTGCGCATCTTGTGAACCCAGCAGCGCTGATGTGGAATGCGTGGATACACCGTCTGGATGGCCGCCGCTAAGCCGGCACATCCATCGGTGACGATCAGCAGCAGGCGATCGCCCACCAGTCCACGGCGATACAGATCCTGCAACAGTCCTTCCCATGCGGACTGGCTTTCTCCCTGGCTGCGCAGAAATCCGAGCAGATGGCGTGTGCCGTCAGTTCGAACTCCGTAGGCGACCAGCATCTGCACGCGTTTGCGTCCGGCTGGCCGCCGCACTCTCAGACTGACTCCGTCGAGGAACAAATACGTCCATTCGTCTTGCAGCGGCGCTTGATGAAAACTGCGCACCGCCTCATCCAAACCGCGCGTCAGCCGGGAAACACTTTGCGCGCTGATCGGCTTGTCGGTCAGGGTGGCGATCACCCGCCCCACCTGACGCGTGCTCAAACCGCGCAGAAACGCTTCTCGCACCAGCATCGTCAGCTCCGGCGCTCGCCGCTGAAAGGCTTCTAATCCTGCGGGAAGGAAGTTCTTGGTCCGCGTGCGGGCGATGCGCAAGCGAATCGTGCCAAAACGCGTGAGAAAATCCCGTTCGTAGTAGCCGTTGCGATAATCCTTCCTCGCTTGGGCTTCGCGCTCATACCGACCCGCTCCCGAATACCGGTCGCGTTCCCGCTCCGACTGCAGCTCGAAAAATCCCTTCCACGCCAGCCGCGTCTGCCCGTACAAATCCCCCAAAAACTCTCTTTCGATTCCCGCAGGAAATGTTGGTAACGCTCGCTAATGGATGTTACTTTCGCCATGTGGGTGTAAGGCTCCTTTCGTGAGCGGCTTTCGCTTGCTAGGCAAAAGCCAACTTACACCCTCTTCGCTTTTACACAAGAGACGCTACATCACCAATGCTCGTGCCCCTGTTTGCGCGTTCAGTGCCAATCCGTATAATCCTCGCGTGCTCAACTCAAGACGGCGCAGTCTAGCTCTCGCCCTTGTCAGTCTCTGCGCGCTTTCCGTTCTCGCGCAACAGCAGCCACCCGCTCCCATAGTTTCGCCGGAAGTTCAATCGGACAATCGCGTGACCTTCCGGTTTCGAGATCCAAACGCGCAGAAAGTCGAAGTTGCGCTTGAAGGACGCATCGCGCACATCCCGATGGAAAAGGACGACTCTGGCGTGTGGAGCGTCACGACCGATCCGTTGGAGCCGGATTTCTACGGCTACTCTTTCGTGGCCGATGGCGTTGTCCTGATCGATCCTTCGAATCCGCTGCTGAAACCAAATTTGCTGAATACGCAGAACATGGTCCATATCCCTGGACCATCGCTGCCATGGGAAGTGAACGATGTGCCGCACGGAATAGTGCATCATCACTTCTATAAATCGGGCGTGGTCGGCGATCAGCGCGACTATTACGTGTACACTCCGCCGGACTACAACCCTGCAAAGAAGAAGAAATATCCCGTGCTCTATCTGCTGCACGGCTACAGTGACGATGCCAGCGGCTGGACTGCAGTAGGCCGCGCCAATGTCATTCTCGACAACTTGATCGCGCAGCAGAAAGCAACACCCATGATCGTGGTGATGACGCTCGGATATGGCGATCTCGACATGCTGAAGCGTGGCTTCCGCGCCTTCAACAATGACGATCTACGCGAGCGAAATCTCGAGAACTATCGCAAGGCTCTGCTCACCGAAGTGATTCCGCAAGTTGAGCACGAATATCGAACGTTCACCGACCGGAAGTCGCGCGCAATCGCCGGGCTCTCGATGGGAGGATCGGAATCGCTGTTCGTCGGACTGACTAACCTCGATCGCTTCGGCTGGATTGGCGCATTCAGCACCGGTGGGCTCAACGAAAACTTCGATCAGCAATTCACCGGTTGGAATCCGAAAGATACAGCCAACCTGCAACTGCTCTGGATTGCCTGCGGCACTGAAGATCGTTTGATTGAGGTGAATCGCCGCTTCCGCGAGTGGCTCACCAGCAAGGGTGTAAAGCACACGGATATCGATACTCCTGGCATGCACACTTGGATGGTCTGGCGGCGCAACCTGGCCGCATTTGCACCGTTGCTGTTCCAGAAGTAACAGAACCGCCAGCGGTAGCCGGTGTGTCGCTGGGCGTCGAAGCCCAGCGACACTGATGTTGCTGGAACTCTCACAGTTCCACACGGTGCTTTTTTCGATTTGCAGCTCACAACGCTTCTCTTCGTATGTACTTCGTTCCTCCGTTTACAATATTGACGGAGCCTCACTTTGCCCAAATTTGAAGACTGTCTCCAGCAGCTGGAGAAAATCGTCGAACAGCTCGAGAAAGGTGATCTCCCGCTGGAGAAGTCTCTGCAACTCTTCGAGGAAGGCGTGCGTCTGTCCAACTCCTGCCGACAGGAACTGGAAGCTGCTGAAGGAAAAGTTGAGATCCTGATGAAGCAGGGCAGCAAACTTCAGCCAGAGCCATTCGAAGCAGGGAAGCAGGCTGCGGGAGAGAGTCAATAGATCACTCGCCGAATCCAGCCTTTATTCAAACAGGAACGAGTCACGATCACCAAAGCAGTGCCCGCGCAAGCCGTCAAACTTACAAGAGCAGGAACGAGCCGCAAAGGAACGAGAGCGTCGCGCCTCAACTCGGCTGCGCCGCAGCTTCGGACCGTGTCCGAATTGAACCAAGCAGTCATTGCTTGTCGGCTGTGCCCCAGACTCGTCGCCTACCGCGAAGAAATTGGACGCATAAAACGCCGCGCCTACGCTGATTGGAATTATTGGGCCAAGCCGGTTCCCGGTTTCGGCGATCCCAAAGCGCGTGTTCTCATTTTGGGACTGGCGCCAGGAGCACACGGCTCAAATCGCACCGGGCGTCCATTTACAGGCGATGGCTCTGGCTACTTCATGTATCCCGTGCTTCACGAGACGGGATTCGCGTCGCAACCCACAGCTACGCACCGTGATGACGGAATGAAACTCACGGATGCGTACATCACTGCAGCGGTCCGGTGCGCGCCGCCGGCGAACAAACCGAATCCTGATGAGATCGCCAACTGCTCGCACTTTCTCGATGTTGAACTCGCGGCATTGCGACGCGTGCGTGTTGTGGTCGCGCTAGGAAAGATCGGATTCGATGCATATCTCAATCATCTGCGTCGGGCAGGAGTTATCGCTTCGCGCGCGCCTTACACCTTTGGTCACGGAGTTGAGTACCAAATGCCAAACGAGGTGATTTTGATGGGGGCTTATCACCCGTCTCTTCAGAACACCAATACGGGGAAACTCACGAAGGAAATGTTTCGAGCGGTGTTCGAACGGGCGAGGGTGGTGGCGCAGTTGTGAGTTGAAACGCACTGAGCAGCCGCCCGGTAGGCAGCGCATGTATTGCGGCTGAGCTGGGCACGCTGGTTACGCCCGTCCGAACTGAATTCCAATTGCGTCAAATGCGAGCGGATCGAGAGGATGATCTTCGCCGAGGGTCTCGATCTGGTCATCGCCGTCGCGCAGCATGCGATACCAGAGCAGCTCGCTGATCGCGCGACGATAGAAGTCGGCGTTGGCGCCTTGCAACTTCTCGGGAGCGAAAAAGGTTTCGAGTTTCGTCATGTTAAGCCTCTGGTATTCGCACTTTGGCGGTTGTCGTTACCTGTATTCAACCCACATCTGATGCAAATTCTTCGCAGCCAGCAACTCAGCAGGTAAAGAATTCTTAACTTCAGGCCGACCGATTTCGACAGGTGTTCTGCTTGTCTAAGCGGTTTCGAAACCGCGCAGCAGCAGTGCGCCATTATGCGCCAACCTCAACAACATCAATGTCATCCCAACATCTATCCGGCGTTTGCAAGCACTACCACCGGGCCTGCTTATGTCCCGTCCAACGGTCAGGCCGAGATTTCTGCGTCCGCCCCGCCTTCGCGCCGGACACTCCTACTGGAGCTACGTTTTTGCTGCTGCTCTGGCTGTTGTGGCGGTCCTCGTCGCCGCAGTACCGGTAAGTACCCAGAAACCTGCAGGGCTAATTTGTCTATTCGCCCTGCTGATCAGCGCGCTTGTGGGCGGATATGCTGCCGGCTGGCTCGCTCTTGTAATCACTGCTGGTGGGCTCTGGCTTTTGCTTCCGGGATCGAGTACGGCTGCGCCCGATTTCCAGTCTGGAGTAGTGCTCTGGTGTGCATACGTGGGGCTTGGGATAGTGCTGATCGAAGTCATTCGACGCCAGCAGCGTGAACGGTTGCAATTGCTGGAACACGATCAGCGCCTCCGGCTCGCCCGCCGTGCTGCTCGCATTTGGTTCTGGGAGTGGGACCTGCAGTCGAATCTGCTGCGCTGGTCACGAGAAGGAGAGTACCGCGCCAATGACAGCAAGAGGAGCGAGTGCTACCAACTTGCAGTCGACGAATACATTAATCGCAGGGTCCATCCTGAAGATCGCGATCGAGTGCTGACCTCATTGTTCGAGGCCGCAGCCCGTCATCTCCGCCTGGACCTCGAATACCGCGTTGTTGAGCGCGACGGC
>DASTZZ010000015.1 GCA_035764005.1 Terriglobales bacterium | reverse complement strand
TGCCGCTGCTTCTTCATAACCTCCAGCGCGCTTATGACGTGCGTTGTAACCTAAATGCGATCACCGTCGCTGCCCATTCAGCGGCTTAGATCGCATGTCTCGAGCCGTTCTCCTTTTCAACGGAAAAGCGGACATCCTCCCACCATCACAGTCGAGTGAAATTTTTTGAAGTGAAAAGAATCATGCACTTGCAACGCTTTTGGAACGGAACATGGTGCGGGGCGATGCGGATACTCGGGCGAGATGGCGAAAAAGAGAGGAGGCGGACCGAACACTGCAGACGGCAAAAAGAATTCGAGCCGTAATTCAACTACACACGGGTGCCGGGCGAAAACAGTCGTGATCTTGGATGGCGAGTGCCAAGAGGATTACGACCAGATGAAGTCAGAGTGGAACGAAGAATTCGGACCGGAGAGCTACATGGAGGAGCGGCTGGTCGAGATTTTGGTGGATAACGACTGGTTCCTGCGGCGCGCGATGCGCCGGCTCCATGAGGCTGAAGCAGGGGACGGGAACGTAGATCTCATGCAGCGGTACAAGACGTCGGCGGAACGCTCATTCTACCGATCGCTAAACGCGCTGCAGGGACTGAGGAAACACTACATGATCATAGACAGAGAACGCGACCGGCTGAAGAAGGATCTGGAGACACGGCCACCGGCAGCGACGGCGCCGGCGAGCAAAGGATCGAAGGCTGAAGCGCCTTTGACGAAAGCGCAGCAGACGTTCCGGGGTCAGAAGCAAGCGAAAAAAGCTAAAAAAGTTCCGATGCTCGATCAGTGTGTTAGCGCCGGGATAAAAGGGGACCACTTTCGCCGGTTTAGCAGGGTGCCAATCGGGGCTTGCGGGAGCAATGAGCACACGACTGCGCTGACCGCTGAGGTGTAAAGCAGCGGGTCGGGTGAGCGAGTTTGTTCCCTGCAAGTAAACGATCTTAGTCGCTGGCTTGACCTCCCGCGCCGTCATCCGGAGGAAGAGCAATAGAAGACCACCAGTGTTTGGTGTCCAGCTTGATCGATTCGACAACCAGGTAGAGGGTGTTCACGCTGTTGACCTTGCCTGCCACGCAATAGGCACGGCCTGGAATAGGGCGAAGGCGTTTGGTGAAGTCAAACAGGCGATAAACACGCCGGGTATCGCGATCCAGCATGAGCAACACTGCGCACGAGCAGTATTCCGTCCGCGAGAGCAGGAACAAGTGATTGGCGCTGAAGTTGAACATTCGGAAGGAAGAAAGACAAGACAAGAGCGGGAGCCGCAGCTCCCGCGTCCGTTGTCAGCGCCGTTGAGGGGTTACCCGACGGACTCCTCCGGCTCGGGATATCGCACAGCGCGGCGCATGATCGAGCCGACTTGATTATTCAGCCGGCGGAGGGGGATTCTGGTTCGCCTTGCGGAGACTATCTCCGCCGAGCAGGAACACTTCCGAGTTCTCTACCAGGCGATCCGCAATGGCAGTGGCGATGGTGGTGTTGTAGAGGATATTGCCCCAGTCGGAGAAGGCTGTGTTCGTAGTGATGACGGTAGAACGTTTTTCGCCGTGGCGGGTGGAGATGACCTGATAAAACAGATTCGACGTTTGCTGATCGAGCGAGAGATATCCTAATTCGTCAATGACGAGTAGCCTGGGATCGGTGTAGCTCTTGAGCTTGCGAACGAGCGAATGATCGACCTGCGAAGCGAGCAGTTGATTCAACATATCCATAGCGGTCGTGAACAGGACGCGCTGATTGGCCTGGCAGGCGCGCCAACCGATGATTTTTGCCAAGAAGGTCTTTCCTGTGCCAGGATTTCCAATCAGGATGACGCTGGTTCCCTTGGCGAGAAACTCAAGATCCAAGAGGCGCAGGATGCGCGGCTTGAGTTGCATGCGGCTCTTATGGTGTTTGAAGTGGAAGCTGTCGATGGAGTATCGCGCATGCAGCCGCGACAAGCGGAAGCGGCGTTCGATGGAACGGTTGTTACGAGACTCCAGTTCAAGGTCTGTCAGACTTTCCAGTGCTTGTACGAAGCTGAGATTCCTGGCGGCGGCATCAGCAATGATCTGATCGAGCTGGCGGCTCATCGTTGTCAAGCTGAGTTGATCCAGTTTCGCTTGTAGTGAGGTCATAAGATTCCTTTCGCGAGCGGAGAATGAAGGCGTCGTAGTCAGCGAGGGAGAGCGGATCGGTGGCCAGCCCGTTCAACTCGGGATCTTTCAGACGTAATGGTGGTTGGATATCGCGGCGCGTCTGCTGCTGGCGAAGGATGTTGGCGATATAGTCGGCGCCAAAGGCGCCAGCGGTATAAGCTTTCTCGAGTGCCGAAGCGACAGCTTCGGGGCCGTAATCACGCACGAGTTCGAGGAGTTCGCGGATCTGTCGTGTGAGAGAGCGATCGGTTTCGGCAAGTTTGCGCAGGTAGTATTCCGATGTGGGGCCAAGAATCTGGATCAGACGTTGTTGTGCCGCAGAGCGTTGAGCTGCTGCTAACTGCGCGAACAACTCCTTTTGAAAGCGCTCGGCGCCGAAGGTGCGGCCGCGCTCCCAGGAGCGCGCGTAGCTAACGACTTCTTTCGACTGATCGTAAATGGACACTGAGTGCGAGTCTGCCTTGACGGTGAGTTTTCGTCCGACATAGCGGGGCGGCACGCAATAGCGATTGCCGTCAAAACATAGGCGCAGGTCTTTGTGGACAAGGGCATCGGCGGTGTCGCGATAATCCGGGGCGAGCAGGGGCAGAGGCCGTAAAAACTCGGGTTGGAATCGCTCGTTGGGAGCTTGGCCGGTTTCGCGATGTTTGCGTTGATTGGCAGTCTGGTCGATCCACTGCCGGGCCTGCGCATTCACGTCGGCCAGATCGGTAAAGCTTCGAAGCGGCCAAAAACTCTGGCGTACATAACCGATCGCGCGTTCAATCTTGCCTTTCTCCCAAGCTGCTGCGATGTGGCAAGCCCGCGGAATGAAGCCGTATTCGCGCGCAAAGGCGAGGAACCGCGGATTGAAGCGGACGAGATTTCCTTCGTGTTCGGCGACCGCAGTGGCGAGATTATCGAACCAGATTTCGCGAGCGCAGCCGGTCATCGCATCAAAGGCGTGGATGTGACAGCGGACAAACGTTTCGAAGCTCTGGCTGTGCGTGAACTCCAGATAGAGTTTGCGGCTGTGACATTCGACCAGGCAGAAGGCGTAGAGTTTACGTGGATTGTGGTTATAGACGAGCGCACCGAAGTGCCCCCAATCGACTTCGAAACGCTCCCCGGGACCAGGCTCCATACGCACGTAGGCACGGCGATTCCGAGCTTCCATGAACCGCCTGCAGAGAATCCTTCACGATCGTGATGCCCCCATCGAAGCCCAGCGTGCGCAGATGCTCGGCGATCACGGTGGCCGGCGCGGTAGGATCACGCTCCAGCAGTTCGCTGATGGCAGCCTTGAAAGGATCCAGTTTGCTGGCACGGTCACGATGTGTAGGTGGCGGAGCCGGCGTCTGCATGTACTTCGCTACCGTGCGGCGGCCGATGTGAAGTTGGCGTGCAATCTTGCGCAGCGGCCACTTATCCACCAGGTGAAGACGGTGAATGGTGTTGATCTGATCCGGCGTGAGCATGGCGCGACTCCATTTATCCTGCGGAAACGCTCACGGCGCCAGAGGGATGTTGTTTGCAAGATAGCCGGCGGCGAAGCGCGGTGGCGGAACTGCTTCCAGCACCCACACTTGCGTAGGAGCTGAGATGTTGTTTGCAAGATTGTGCAGTTCTGCACCGACAACCCAAACTGTGGCAGGACAAGGTCTTAGATCTGAAGCTGAAGTGTTGTTTGCAAGATGTTTGAAATGTTGCTTACGGTCGCGCGATTTTTGCTGCTGGCAATTGCGCTCCACAGCAGCCGGGTGGGTCTGGCGATACTGCTTCCAATAATCCGGGTGCTGTTTGCGCCACTGGCGCGCACTTTGCCGACACGCCTCACGATAGTTCGGATCGGTGGCGAGCTTGTTTCGGCGGTAGTTGGAACGCCGCTGTTCCTGGCAGCCGGAACCACTGCAAACGATCTGCTCCCGCTGGCATCGGGACGGATAGAACAACTCATGGCAATGCGGACAACGCCGCTCGTTCATAAGTGGCGTTTTCGCACTTCCGTGCCGGTTGAGATTTAGAAACTGATTTAGAGTCCCTTACCGCGTCCCCGCCAACTGCTCCTTTGGCGGTCTCATTGGCCCCGGCTCTCACCGGCCGAAATGGCTACTTTTTTCACCGGCTCTAACA
>DASTZZ010000014.1 GCA_035764005.1 Terriglobales bacterium | reverse complement strand
GGCCTGAAGAGACTGCTGGAATTGGCTTCCACTCGACAAGGGCGGCAGGAAATCCTTGCGATCCTAAACTCGCGTAACGAACCGCGCGCTGAGCACTTACGGCTGGTTAAGAGCGTTTGCGCTTGAGGCCAGAAGAAGCGGAGAACCGTATGCCTGACCCCGATCTGGTGAAGACCGGCATCGCCGGACTGGACGATATTCTGCCCAACGGCATTCCGCGGGGCAACGTCATCCTGGTGGAAGGGGCCATCGGAGCCGGTAAGACTACGATGGGTGTCGAGTTCGTGTACCGCGGGGCGAGTCAGTTCGACGAACCCGGAATTATCGTTGTGTTTGAAGTCTCACCCGACAAAATCATGCGCGACGCGCTGGGTTTGGGTTGGGATCTTCGTAAGCTCGAAGAACTCCGGAAATTAAAGATCGTGTTCACCACCCGCGAGGTGCTGCGGCAGGAACTGCAACAAGCGGACAGCGTGCTCCTGGAAGAAGCAGCGAAGATCGGCGCTCGCCGGATCTTCATCGACGGCGTCGGGCGCTTGGTCGGCAGCAATGGCGGGCCCGAGTCGCGTTCCGCCTTTCATGTGCTGACAGAGGGTTTGCAGCGCGAGAACCTCACCGCCCTTCTGGCGGTCGAAGCGTCATCCCTGGACGGGAGTGCGCCCGCATCTTTGCCCGAAGAATCTATTGCGGACACGGTGATCAGGCTCAGGATGGAGGAGGCGCAGCGCGCGGTCAGCCGCTCCATCGAGATTGTGAAATCGCGAGGCCAGGATTTTCAGATGGGGCGCCACTCGTTCCGCATCATCGATGGCACGGGCATCCAGGTGTATCGCCGCGTTCAGGCGCCTCGAAGACCTAGTCGGGATCGAGCCGCTGCATTCGATCCCAATACGCGGCTCCCGTCGGGAATTCCTGGTCTCGACGAAGTCATCAACGGCGGCTACTTTGTGGGCAGCACCACGGTCGTGGCGGGAATCTCAGGGGTCGGCAAAAGCGTCATGGGACTCCAGTTCATTACCGAAGGAGCCAGGCGCGACGAGCGCAGCTTGATGCTCTCGCTCGATGAGCAGGTCGAACAGATCGAGCGCAATGCCGCCAGCATCGGCATCGATCTCCCAGAACTTCTGAAAAGCGGCCTGGTTCGCGTGGAATATGAACCGCCTCAGGAAATCGAAGTGGATGTGCACTTCCACCACATCGAAGAACTCGTGAAAGAATTCAAACCAAAACGGGTGCTGATCGACAGCCTTTCCACATACGGTTCCGCTCTTGGGACAAGAGGCAGGATCTTTCGCGACTTCTTTCATGCTCTGGTGGCCCTGATGAAGGAACACCAGATTGTCGCGGTGTACAACCACGAGAACCCCGAGATGTTGGGAATGAATTCCATGATGGGCGACTTCGCCATGAGCTCGCTGGTGGACAACATCATCCTTATGAACTGGATCGAACTGGGGGACTCTTTCCGGCTGGGTTTGACTGTCGGCAAGATGCGGGCGAATCCGGTGGACCGCGTGACGCACGAATGCGAAATTCTGGACCGCAAGGGCATGCACGTGCTGCCGCGCGCCTTGCCGGTGCCTAAGCTTCCATTTTCCACTTACGGGGGACTGGTATCTCGCGCCCCCGAGCGTCGCAGCGTCAGGCGGCCTCGTCAAATCCAGTCAAAAGATGCGCCCGCCTTATGAGCCTTTCAAGCGACGTTCTCTTCAGCTCCGATCTATGGGAAACAGCGCTGGACAAATATGCCAGAGCTGCCCACTTGACCGTCAAGTTGTTCGACCGCGAAATGCGCTCCGTGTCGGGCGCGGTCCATCCCACTCCGTTGTTCCAATTATTTGAACAGAGCGGATATGACCCCGGCATCTTTGCTGAATGCGCACACCGCTGTTTGGCGCAGACAACAGATCGGCCTGCGGTCATCGTTTCTCAATTTCACGGTTTGTCAGTCGTGGGAACCTCGCTCGTACTGGAGGGAAAGATTGTGGGTACCGCGGTGGGCGGATACGTCTTCGCCGACTTCTCGCAGGTCTCAGAAATTCAGCATCTGGCGCGCCAGGCCGGTATCCAGTTCGAACGTTTGTGGGAAATTGCGCGCCAACAGCAGCCGGTGCCGCAGAGTCGTCTAATCGTGAATGGTGAGTTGCTGCAAGTTCTGGGCGATGCCCTGCTTCGAGAAAACCATCGCACACGTCAAAATGCGGAGACTGCCGCTATTGTCGCATCTTCCGACGATGCCATCGTTAGTAAAGACCTCAATGGGGTCATTACCAGTTGGAATCGAGGAGCGGAACGGATATTCGGCTATACCCGACAGGAAGCCATCGGACAACCGATCACGATGTTGATTCCTCCTGATCACGCGGATGACGAGCCGATGATTTTGAATCGCATTCGCCGGGGTGAGTCGGTCGACCATTACGAAACCGTCCGCCGGCACAAAGACGGTTCGTTGCTCGACATCTCTTTGACGGTTTCTCCAATAAAAGATACGAAGGGGCGAGTCGTGGGGGCATCCAAAATTGCCCGCGACATCACCGAGCGCAAGCGTTCGGAAGAAGCTCTGCGCGTCAGCGAAGCGCACCTGCAAACAGAACTTGTCGACACAAAGCTTCTACATAGCATCAGCGCGCAGCTGATTGACGAAGAGAATGTCGAATCGCTCTACCAAAGGATCCTGAACGGGGCGGTTTCCATTATGCGATCGGATTTCGCCAGCCTGCAGATCCTTTATCCTGAGCGAGGGAGCGGAGGCGAGCTCCGTCTGCTGGCTTTCCACGGATTCAGTCCGCAGGCGGCTGCATTCTGGGAATGGGTGGGAAGCGACTCCTCAAAGTCGACCTGCGGCGCTGCCTTGCGTACCGGCAAGCGCGTGATCGCCCCTGATATAGAGAGTTGCGACTTCATGACCGGTAGCGAAGACCGGGCGATGTATCTCGAAACCGGCATTCACGCTTGTCAGACCACGCCGCTGGTTTCGCGAAGCGGGAAGATTGTGGGCATGATCTCGACCCACTGGCGCGAGCCGCATCAGCCTTCCGAGCGCGATTTGCGGATGTTCGACATCCTGGTTCGGCAGGCGGCAGACCTGATGGAGCGCAAGAAGGCGCAAGAAGCCATTCGCGATAGTGAGGAGCACTATCGCATCTTGTTTGATCTAGGTCCGGTTGCCGTCTACTCCTGCGATGCTGCAGGTGTGATCAGGGAATTCAACGATCGCGCTGCAGAATTGTGGGGCCGCACGCCGGTTCCGGGGGATACGGACGAGCGGTTCTGCGGATCACACGAGTTATCTCGTCCCGACGGAACTCTCATGCCCCACGATCAGTGCCCCATGGCCGAGGTCGTGTGCGGCAGGATACCTGAGATTCGGGACGCGGAAGTCCTGATCGCGCGGCCCGATGGTACGCAAGTCACGGTCGTCGTCAACATCCGCCCGCTCAAAAACCAACTGGGAGAAATCGCGGGAGCAATCAATTGTTTTTACGACATCACCGAGCGGAAGCAGGCCGAAGAAGCTCTCCTGCGAGCGCATGATCAACTCGAATTCCTGGTGCAGCGGCGCACCGAATCTTTACGTCGGCTATCGAGCCATTTGCAGCACGTCCAGGACGACGAGCGGCGCAGGATTGCTCGCGAATTGCATGACAGTGCCGGGCAGTATTTGGTGGCACTCAAGATGAATCTCGCCCAGTTGAACCAGCCTGACCCCCAGAAAGCCAAGGCGGTGCTGGCAGAATCGAACCAGTTGCTGGACAGATGCCTGGCGGAGATCCGTACCATCTCTTACTTGTTGCATCCGCCGATGCTGGACGAGAGCGGGTTGGCTCCTGCTGCGGCGTGGTATGTGGAAGGATTCGCCAAGCGGAGCGGCATTCAGGCGAACTTGGAAATATCCCCGCGTCTCGAACGGCTGCCGGCAGACGTTGAAATGGTTTTGTTCCGGGCACTGCAGGAGAGCCTGACTAATGTGCATCGCCATTCTCGGAGTTCGAAAGTAGACGTTCGGTTAGAGACGGAGAATGGTCACGCCGTCTTGCTCGTAAGAGACTATGGCCGTGGATTCCCGCCCGGGCAATTGGAAACTCTTCACAGCGGCTCCGGTTTGGGAGTCGGCACAGCAGGCATGCGGGAGAGGGTGCTTGAGCTCGACGGCTTGTTAGAGGTCGTCTCGGAAGAACCTGGCACTTCTGTGAAGGTGACGCTACCCGTGGCGAAGGCTGAAGCGCGCGCCGCGCCATCTATTGAAGACTCGACAGACCGCAACTCCGCGGCCTAATCAAAGCAAAGAATCTGTTGCAGGCTCAATTGGTTTGATCTCGAAAAATGTCTCTTTGTTCACTAGAGCCTCGACCCCATTCAAGATCCCCCGAGTATCGGACTTGGGAGCAGCTCCCTTGATTCCTGCAGCTTTGGCCTGTTTAACCAGCTCAGACGTGACGTAGATCGTGACCAGGAGAATCGGAACAGACGGAAGAACACGTCCCAGCACCCGCGCAGCATCGACCCCAGTCATTCCAGGCATAAAGAAGTCTAAAAGAATGATGTCCGGCACACATTCCTGAGCCTTGTCGACGGCGTCTGCCCCGTCCACTGCTTCTGCGCACACTTCCCAACCAGGATGTTGCTCCAGCAAACCATGCAGACTATGCCTGACAGCCCGGCTATCGTCTGCGATCAGAATTCGAAGCGGCATAATTTGGCAAGAACCCTATCATTATGATTCCGAATCCAATCGACAGGAATGCCGCCACAGCTGTAGTTGTGCGGCAAACAGTGTGTACAAGTCTAAGAGCATTCCTGGCCACAATTCGCGAAGCCTTTTGGGAATGCGATTGCTCACCTATCGCCATCTCTCAAGAACCTGGACAGGGTAAGCGAAATTGTTGAACCCACCGCAGCAGGTGCGCACCCTATCCGAGCAGCCGCAAAGCGGGTAACATTGACTGCGTACGCTGACTGAGAACGCTCCACGTTGAGTCTTTCGGCGGCATTCTGCATGGCAACCGAGCGGATAACGATGCTTCCCCCACAGACGCGAGAGTTGGCTTTACGGCTTCTCGCTCACGAAAGCGCTGCTGGCAAAGCCTCCGAGCCGGCGGAGTTCGCCGCTTTTCGTGTTTGTGCGAAACTGCGCGGGCCTCTAGTTACACTCGCGGGAGTTGCCGGTTTTCGCTCGCTGATTTCCCGTGCACTGACGCTGGCCAAGGCGGACGCTCCGAGTCTCAGCGCGGTACAGGTGGCAGCGGATGGCTCCTTGCACGGCCTAGACGCGCTTCGGCCGCAAATCGATGCGGATGAAGCGCGCGACGCAGGGATAATTCTCATTACCCAGTTGCTCGGGTTGCTTGCCCGAGTTGTCGGCGAAGCGATTACCTTGCAGCTGGTAACATCTGAGATTCTTCCAGACTTTAGGTTCCTCCCGAATAGCGGCGTACCTGTGGGCTTTGAATCGATCCTCCACGAAGTGGATGATCTCCACGGCGTCAGTGCGCGTCTGGAGGAGCTGGCGGAGCAATATCCCCCCGTCACAGAAGCACTGAAGACTATTTCTGGAAACGTCCTAAACTCGGCGACGGTCTTGGCGGTCGTGGCTGCAATCAAAAGCCCCAAGCCGAACTGAGTATAGAAAACTGAGTCTAGAATTTATCCTGCATGGAAAAAGAAATCGTGAGTCTTCAGGAATCACGAAATTTGGCCCAGCGCCTTCTTGCATACGAAGCCGTTGGGGACGAGAACTCCGCGCCGTCGGAGTCTGCCGCTTCTCGTGTTTGTGCGAAGCTGCGCGGCCCTCTGATTACACTCGCGGGAGTTGCCGGTTTTCGCTCGCTCCTTTCCCGTGCTCTGACGCTGGCCAGGGCAGAAGTTCCCAGTCTGAGCGCAGTACAAGTAGCAGCGGATGGCTCGCTAAGGGGTCTCGATGAGCTTGTGTCGCAGACTGACAAGGAACATGCCAGGGAAGGAGGGGTCATTCTCATTGCCCAGTTGGTCGGGCTGCTCCTGACTTTCATTGGCGAGGGTTTAACGATCCGATTGGTTCAGGATGTATGGCCGGAGGCCGCCTTCGACGGCCGTGTTTCCGAGAAGAGAGGAAAGCGTGAGCGCACACGATAGAGTAATCATACAAAAACTGCCGACCGGGGTACCGGGCCTGGATGAAATCCTGGGCGGCGGCCTCCCGGAGTTTTCCTTCAATATCATCGCGGGGGCACCAGGGAGCGGCAAGACGACACTGGCGCACCAAATCGTGTTCGCCAACGCCACTCCGGAACGTCCCGCGCTCTACTTCACCATCCTCGGCGAACCCGCTCTCAAAATGCTGCGATACCAGCAACAATACACATTCTTCGACCAGGCGAAGTTAAGCACTGCTGTTCACTTTATCAACCTGAGCCAGGTCGTGTTGGAGAAGGACTTAGACGCGGTGCTGGAGGAGATTGCGAAACAGGTTGAGAAGGCAAATCCCGGTATTGTGGTCGTGGACTCCTTTCGGACTGTGGTGCGGAAGGCGCTCGGCGGTACAACCGAAGTGGAGCTGCAGGCTTTCATTCAACGGCTAGCCCTGCTCCTGACGAGTTGGCAAGCTACGACTTTTCTGGTCGGAGAATATGTCGAAGGGGAGATCCGAGACAATCCCGTGTTCACGGTATCCGATGGCCTCTTTTGGCTATACCAAACGTCGGAGCGAAGCTCGATTGTGCGGAAACTCCAGATCATGAAACTACGCGGGCAGGCGTCCGTGCCCGGACTGCACACCTTCCGTATTACCAATGCTGGGCTGCAAGCCTTCTCGCGTACTCTTGGGCTAGCCGGACAAACAAGAAAGATTCCCAGCACACGACGCCTCTCCATCGGCATTCCGGAATTGGACAAGATGCTCGGCGGAGGCATTCCGGAGGGAGACAGCATCCTTGTGGCTGGGGCCTCGGGGACGGGGAAATCAGTCTTGGCAACCCAATTCGTTGCTGAAGGTATTCGTCAGGGCGATCCGGGAGTTGTGGTGGTGTTTGAAGAACGACCGCAAGAATATGCGGAGCGCGCCAGCAGCTTTGGCCTGGATCTGAAAACGCCGCGACGCGAGAAGAAACTCGAAATCCTCTACTTGCGGCCACTGGATCTCTCGGTGGATGAAACCATGCACGAGATTCTCGCCGCAGTTCGCAAGATTGGCGCTAAGCGCCTGGTGATTGATTCGCTAGCGGGCTTTGAGATGGCGCTAGCCCCTGGCTTCCGCGCGGACTTTCGCGAGTCGCTCTACCGGATGATCACCGCACTGACGGGAATCGGCGTGACCATTCTAAGCACGGTTGAGGTGAACGAGTCGTTCACGGAATTCCCATTCAGTACCTACTCGATTTCCTTTCTCACCGATGACATTATCCGGCTTCGATACGTATGTATCGATGGCCAGCTTCGCAAGATTATGGTCGTTATCAAGATGCGCGGTGGCAAGCATAGTAAGGACATCCGCGAATACGAGATCACTTCCAAGGGTTTGGTCCTCATGGGCGACCGCCTCACGGATTATCAAGGCCTTATCACGGGAATTCCGAAGCACGTGGGCCGACCCGGCAGTAAGGAAGCACGCACACACAAGTCAAAAGCCAAGACCAAAAGCTAAACTGGAGTCATCTGGAACCAATGTTCTCGTCTCGTTCCAGAAAATCTGCTCAGCTACCTCTTCGTTGTTTTGCCTGAGAACTCGGAGCAGCGGTGAGCCCCGTAGTGTTCCTTCGCTGTTTCCTCTTCTTCGCGCGAGACCCTGGCCGAACTGGGACTGTGGACGCAGTACGTCCAGTCGCAATCGGTGCAGCGAAACTTAATTAAGAGGCCGGACTGGTAATAGGGGATCATGTACGCCATAATGCAGCCCATCCGGATTAGGGTGAGATCCAACTTTCTGCGATTGGAGGAACTCTGCCTCTGACGTTCGAGGAGTGAAGCAATTAGTCCGCTGTGTCCTTGTTTTGCGCTCCCTGCAGGACGTCAACTGGTTCCTCGGCCACATGTACTTGGTGAACATGTTTGTCAAACTGCCGTTGCATGGTTTTCATTGCTGCTCCCGGATTTCTTGCCAGCCCAGGCCCGCCGGAACCAAAGTCCGTGTCGCAACTAGAGCACCTGCCATGCAGTCCCGATTTGTCGTTTTGCGTGATCTTAAGGTGTGGTTTGTTCATGCTCCGCGTTCCGCCTGTGACGTCGCTGGTTGACCGTGAATTCAGCTTAGCCGTTGGGAAGGCCATCATGCTGTGCAAGAGTGACCACTCTCTTCTCCAGTGAGAGGCGTTGAGCAAAACTGATCAGACGCTGGAGGGTGGCAGCGATATGCTTCTGAGTATGGGAAACCACGCCACTTTCAAGACCAATGAAGAGGTCCCGAGAAGCGGGCTTTATCGAGTTTTCCACACTGACCACCCGATTCGAGACATCAGACTCCTGAAGGGTAATACCTTTCCGGCCTGCCCGAACTGTTCATCCGTGATCCATTTTGCCTTGATCAGCGCCATTAGGACCGAGTCAGCCGGAGCACGTTTTCGACTGCTGATGCAAGATGACGCAAGGAATGTTGCGTGAGGCAATCGCCCTGCGGCATGACTCGGTTAACTGAGTCCCCGGAAAAGTCCTGTATAGATTTTGGCCGGCCGAGTGGGGTTGAGTTGGGAATTTGCGTTGTGTCAATGCTGGCAACAGAAACAGAATAGGAGGACGTTTGTCGATTGTTTCAAGTCCGATAATCTCTGTCCCCGCTGCTCAACCTCAATCCGCGGGACCTTTCACTACGCAGTCATCAAGCAACCAAAACTCGAGAAGAAAAAAGGGAGATCGTGACTCGTATCAAGCCACCGACCCGATTCCTTCAGCAGGATCACGCACAGTCGATACGGACGGTGACACGGATGCTCCGTTCGTGATCATTTTGACCCTGCCGAAATGTCTTGGATCAAACGAAGCAAAGAAGCTGATACGTGAGTTGAAAACGAAACTTACAGGCGAGCCCCCTCTGGTAATTGTGGACCTTTCTCGCGTGACGGAGATGGATTGTGCGGGGTTGGACGGATTATTGGTCTGCATGCAAGAGATTGCCAAGCACGATGGCGCCATTCAGTTGCGAGCGATTTCATCCGAAGCGGCCACTCTTCTGGAACTTTGTCG
>DASTZZ010000013.1 GCA_035764005.1 Terriglobales bacterium | reverse complement strand
TGCCCTGATTCGAAGTTCCGTGAGGATTGCTTCTGTGCCGTCGTCCAATTGACGGAAACATGCCTTTCTACTTCAACACCGGCGCCCAGCTTGCCTGATCGTGAGCGTTCCGCACGAATCGCCGCCGTAATTTGCTCAATTTCGTCGTGTGTTGCCGCGACCACCAAGACATTCGGATTCTGTCCCTTTGCGCTGAGCTCCATAATCGTGTCTGAGTATGCCTTCTGGACGGCCTCGGCGCGATCTTCCCAAGAAACCTCTCGGATCGCTCCCATCGCGTCCAGCTTTGCTATGCCCCGTTCCGGATCACGCCGCAGCTCTTGCACTGCTTCACGGTATTCCGCACTCGACTGGCGTTCGACGTGGGTCAGCGACACACTATTGAGACCTGATTCCTTCTCCAGGATCCGAAGAGCATCGGTTGCTTCGACGCTACGGATCTGGCGAGTGTCGCCACTGAATATCAGTCGCGCCCCTTGGTCTTCCGCCAGCTTCAGCAACTCGGACATTTGCCGTCCCGAAATCATTCCCGCCTCGTCGGCGATTATGACTTTGTCCGAAAGACTCTGCTGAGTTCCCTCGTCTTGCAGCAGGCGTTGTACGGTCATGGCATCGTTGAACCCAACCTTCTGCAGTTCTTCTACGGCGCTCATGCTCGGTGCGACTGCAACAACTTCCCGGCCGCTTTCGTTGAGCGCCAGGTGAAGTTCGAGCAACGTGGCAGTTTTCCCGGTTCCTGCAGCACCGCGAATGTTGACCGCCAGGTCACGACTTCCGAGCACAAATTGAACTGCGTTCCGTTGTTCAGGACGCAATTGGCTGGATAAATCGATTTCGTTGTCGCCGAGGGAGTTGAACTTGCCGATCCCGCGATCAATTCGGGAGATCATGTCCCGTTCGCGCTCAAGCGTTTCGCGCGTCGCGATGTCCTTTCCTGCACGAAGCACTTCGCCACTACCTTCCTGAAGTGCAAAACTGCCCTTGAGTTCATCTACGGCAATCCGGCCACGACCGTGCCTTAGCGCTTCTGTGAACAGCTCATAATCCCGAGCGACCGATACCCGCTCGAATACATGTTGTTCGGCATAGTCCAGCGACTCCCTCGCTGATTCCCGCTCAGAGCCAGACCCACGGTCGAGGCTATCTTCCCGCAGCTGGTCGAGACCCAAGGCTTCGTCAGGGCTTAGGCGTTCGATTTGTAAGCTGTGTACCTCGTCAGTTGAAATCTCGACCAGCTTTTCGGCTCGGGATTCCCGCACCAGGACTGCGACCTCGTTGTCCGTCGGCTTGCGTCCGTTTTCTTTCGTGAACTCCTCGATTGCGCGGTCACGCTGCTGACTGCGTTGACTGTATTTGTCGATCAGTTCAGGGGAAACACCTTTGATCTCGAATCCCCGGTCCTTGCCCTTGGTGTCGCGGCGATCTTCCACTTCGTACCCGAGGCTTCGGACCTCACGAGCCAAAGCGTTCCTGTATACCTCGGTCAAATAAGCCCGCTGTTCGTATATGTCTGAGGCCTGCAAGGCCTTCCAGCTTCCTTCCGTGCCGTCGTAGGTCAGGTTGGCAGCGACAGCATGTGTGTGCAATTGAGGGTCAAGTTCGCGGCTGGTGTCATGATGATAAACCGCAAGAACCAGATTCCCAGTTGTGCGGTCGTCGTTTGCGCCATCCTTGCGCACACGACTCGCCGCTTGTACTTCCAACTCTTTAAGCGCCTCGTCAACCGCCTTGCGATGGGCCTCGATCAGCCGCTCATCCCCACCCACTTTGGCCATCACGGAAACGGATTTCGGAGCGGAGATAGTGAAGTCGTACAGATTACGGCCACGGCTGTGTACGTTCCCGTCTGCTCCGATCCGATCCGCACTGTGGCGCTGGCGAAGAAACTCCCCAGTATTCGGATCGAGTCCTTGCCGGAGTGCCTCGAACTGCTCTGACTCGACTTCACCTGACAGCCCTAGCAGCTCCGCTCCGTGTCCCTGCCATGTGCCAGTGATGCGCTCGCCTTCGGCGTAGTAGTCGCTGTGCTGCAAGTGCCGCTCGGAATAGCCTGATCCGTCCGACATCGCGCGAATGGTCAGCATGGAAGAACAACCTCAATAACTCACTTTGCACATAGACACCATCCCTAAGCCTTCGGCTTAGGTTCGGTGCGGCGCCCGCTATGCGGACGCTTTGCGGTCAATTCGCGGTGGATTTGCGGCGTCTTCACGGCCTCTTTGCGGAGCTTCGGCCATCTTTTCTGGGTGCGCTCAGCGTCTGTTGTTAGCAGCAGTCCGTTACAGAATTCAGGACTCGAACGCCGATTCAGCACGTTTGGAGCCAGAATGAAGCCGCAGTTTGAAGCCATCCTCAAGAGCCTGCCTGCGCAAGTGCCGCGCTCACGCTTGCATCCGTATGGCGAGCTAATTCGTGAGATGCGGAAACGCAAACGTTCGTATCGCGAAATCACCGAAGTGCTGCGCGATCAGTTTGGGTTGAAGGCTGGCATTAGTACCGTCAGAGATTTCCTTCGTGCGCAGACGAAATCAAGAACGAAACACCGCGACCGAGACAATCACAACTTGTCTACGACCAGGAACAGAAAAGAACTAATAGGAACAAATAAGGAACGAGAAGCACTGGCAGGCACTACAACGCAACAGAAGGCATTTGAGAGCACTGAAAGACATTCTCAGCAATCGATCCAACGAGGTTTGTCAAAACCCATGAACAAACCACGCTTCGAATACAACTCTGACGAGCCGCTGCGCATTCTCCGTAAGCAGGGAGAGCACGATGAATAGCGATAGCTATACAGAACAGTTACATCCTGACACTGAACCTCCGGTGTCAGTAGCACCAATGGAGCAGACCACCAAACGCGTAATTCTCACTATGGGCGGCAAAGGAGGAGTCGGTAAGACAAGCTTCATGCTCGCTGTTGTCGAATGGTTCGCTGCCCAGAAGGTCGAAGCCAAGCTGCTCGATCTCGACACGGAGAACAAGAGCCGTGGCAGCTTGTCGCACTACTTCAACAAAGCCGCGACCAAAGTAGACATCCACACCGCCGCGGCCCTGGATACGTTCATCGATTATCTCGAAAACGGTGTTTCCATTGTGCTGGCCGACATGGGCGCAAGTTCCGGTAAC
Organism: Terriglobales bacterium; assembly: GCA_035764005.1. Classification (NCBI taxonomy): domain Bacteria; kingdom Pseudomonadati; phylum Acidobacteriota; class Terriglobia; order Terriglobales; species Terriglobales bacterium. The sequence goes on along the minus strand of DASTZZ010000013.1, from coordinate 3,652 downwards.
GTCACGTACGACTGGTTTGATTCCATGTTCGAGGACATTCAGGCGTTGGGCGTCAGCTTTACTGCAATCGGAATCGTGACTCCCGACCCGGCCAGCGTTGAAAGTGTCCTCAATTGGGCTGCCCGCCTCCAAGATCGTGTCGAGTACATCATTGTGGAGAATGCGATCACCTATCCGGCAGACTTCGCCTACTGGCGCGGGACTGAGCAAGCGCAACGGTTTCGAGATCTTTTTCAGCCGCTTGTGCTCAAGATGGATTTCCGCCTACCGGAACTGGAAAATCCGGCCCGGCAACATGGAATCACCTTGGGCAAGATTGCCGAGCGAAAGCACGATGTGAACGAGTTGGGGCGAGCTTCGCTGGTGCTTCGGGCTCAGAGCTACCGAAGACGCCTGTTCGAGGAAATCGAGAAAGCCAAGCATCTACTCCTGCCGTGACTGAACAACTCAAAATCGCAGCAACCCCGAATGGGGACGCAGACTTCATCGACGAAATCGCGGAGCTACTACCATCGGAGCAGCGCCAGTTGTGGTATCGCGATATGGCGCACCTGCGGCGCCTGCCCGAAGACGACGAACTTCTGCGACTCGCCCGCGCAATGGGATTTCTGGCGCTGATCACGCGGCAGGTTCCGGTCGAAATTGCTAGTGAAAGACAGAAGCTTGCCGCAACAGTAAAAGAGGCCGTCAGCTCTATCGAAGCTCTCCGGCATGACACGGCTGCGTTTCACCAGGAGATCGAAAATCGCCTGGCGAAGCTGCCGAACGAAATTGCTGAAGGAGTCAATCCGAAATCAATTGCAGCCATCCTGGGGGAGAGTCTACGCCAGCAATTCATGCAGAGCGGCCTGCCTGAAACGAGTAAAGCTCTCGCGCTCATCGCCAAACAGACCGGCCAGGCGGCGACCGAGTTTGACTACTCGTCCCGACAGATGGTCGAGAACTGTCGGAATACGACCAAGGAATTTTGTGACGATTTTAGAGGCATGCAAACGATGATCCGGGTAACGACAAGAGAAGCAACGGAGGCAGCACAGGCACTGAGGCAGAGATTCCTTCGTGAATACAAATGGTCGGTCCTGACCCTCTGCACTGTCGCGCTCATGCTTGCGTTCAGCCTCGGCATTGTGTGGCAGCACTGGAGAGAAAAGCCACAAATTGCACCGACTGCCGCTCCAGTCCTTTCGCAGACGCCAATGAACCCATCTCCTGCGAGCTCACTTCCCCATGACCGCAATCCACACGTTCACGCGAAACCAGCTCACGAAACGAACCGATAAGCCTCCATTGCCAAACGTGTCTAAATCGTCTTTTCCCCTCACCGGCCAGCGACCCGGAATCCGAGAGCTTGATCGGCCGAGTCAATTGGCGCATTTCAGGCTTGACCAAAATTCAGACCAGTTCCTCCCCTTCGATGCACACCCGAAAAAACGAACAAAACAAAACGGCGCCATTAGCTTTTTGGACTCCCAACGATCAATTCATTCACAGGCCGTTCGAGTACAATCAGCCTGCCATCCGTCCCGCAGACGAGGAAAGGAGTTTCCTTTGAAGCGGAAACGGTATCAAGCCGGTTCCTTACACCGGAAGCAGCGAAAGAGAGATTCAGACGTGTGGGTATTGCGATATCGCGAGTCCCAGCAGGACGGCACTCAAGCACATCGCAGCATCATCATCGGAACAGTTGATGAATACCCCACGAAGGCCAAGGCGCAGAAGGCTGCCGAGGCACTTCGTTTAACCCTCAATACCGACTATAAACCTACAAGGGTCGCCACCGTAGCAACACTCGTTGACAGATACATGCTTGAGGCGATGCCTGAACGCTATTCGACTACCCAGAGCTACACATCGTATTTGAACGGGTACATCAAGCCCAAATGGGGCGATTATGACGTCATCACTTTGGGCCAGAACCCATTCTGGGTAGAGAAGTGGCTTCGAGCATTACCGAACGCACCAAAAACCAAAGCTCACATTAAGGGACTCATGCATCGTTTGTACGAGTACGCGATGAAATGGCGCATGATGTCGATTCAACGAAACCCGATGGAATTGGTCGAAGTGAAAGGCGCCTCCAGAAGGATGCGAAAGCCGAAGGTATTAACGGTTGAGCAATATCATTTGCTTTTGCCGGCGATTCCCGAGCCTTATCGCACCATGGTGGTAATCGCCCAATGCCTAGGCCTCAGAATTAGCGAGATTCTCGGCTTGCAATGGCGCGATGTTGATTTTCAGTCGCGTGTTATTCGCGTAGAAAGAGGAGTGGTTCAGGGTCATGTGGATCGCGTCAAAAGCGAATATTCCGAAGATGATGTTCCGCTTGATCCCGCGATTGCCAGAGTGTTGCAGCACTGGCAGCAAGCTTGTCCCTCCAGTGCTGAAGGCTGGCTATTCTCGAATCCAGCAACGCGCAAGCCGTATCACGCTAGTGAAATCTGCAAGAACTACATACGGCCGCCGGCAGAAAAGCTCGGCTTCGGGAAGATTGGCTGGCACACCTTTCGCCACACGTACAGGACGTTGCTTGATGAAACAGGTGCGCCGATGAAAGTGCAGCAGGAGCTAATGCGCCATGCCAACATTCAGACCACTATGAATGTGTACGGATCTGCGATGTTGGAAAGTAAGCGAACTGCGAACAGCAAAATCGTTCGCATGGTTCTTGTGCCGTCACTTTCAGGGGAAAATGAAAAAGGCCGCTCCACGGCAGCCTCTTAATGTTCCCTATTGTTCCCCCGTAGTTTGGGGCGATTCCTCGTAACCTGCTGAATCTTTTGGTTGCGGGGGGTGGATTTGAACCACCGACCTTTGGGTTATGAGCCCAACGAGCTACCAGACTGCTCCACCCCGCAGTTCGATCATAACAACCGTGTTCCAGAGCGTCAAACCCGCGCGGCAATGGCACGGAGCTAACTTCGACGAGACCGTGATTGCCGCGAGACAATATGTCGGGAGTAAGGCCACAGTTGCCGGAGAATTTCACTTGCATCAATGAACGGAGCGCGTCGGCGGCATCTGCCGGCACGCCTCGCGAGCGGCACGCCGACCTTCCCCTCGCATGTGTGACGTTCCCGCGTAGCACTTCGTCCTGCCGCAACTCTGTGGCAAATTAGTAGGACATGTCTGCGTCCGATTACGGCCATTCCGGCCTCGCCGCGTTTCGCCACCTCGACTTCTCGCTGTATGAGATCGAGCGTTTCCTGGTGGTCGCGGCGCTGGAAATGCAATCGGTCGCGGTTGGATGGCAGGTCTACGAAATTACGCGGCGACCCCTGGATCTTGGCCTGGTTGGCCTGGCGCAGTTCCTGCCGAATATCCTGCTGTTTCTGCTCGCAGGGCATACCGCCGACCGCATCAGCCGCAAGAAGGTGCTGTTGTTCTGCAATTTTGGATTTGCGTTGTGCTCAGCGTTGCTGATCGTGATCACCCGAACTGAGCCGCGCGACGTGAACGCCATCTATGCGGTATTGGTCCTGCTGGGGGTGGTGCGCGCGTTCAACAGTCCGGCGGGGAGGGCGCTGCTCCCGCAGCTTGTGCCGACCGAAGTCTTTCCCAACGCGGTGGCATGGAACGCCACGATTTTTCAGGGTGCGACGATTCTCGGCCCGGCGCTGGGCGGACTCCTCTACGCGCTGCTGGGCGGCGCCGC
>DASTZZ010000012.1 GCA_035764005.1 Terriglobales bacterium | reverse complement strand
ATCGCCGCCGGGAATGAAGCAAATCTCCTGCGAGTCAGGCTTCTCGGCGAGCGCCAGTCCGTACTCGTGCGCACGCGCGCGAACGTCGGGCTTCGACATGTTCCCTAATGGGAACAGAGTCTTGCTGAGCTGCTCCTGGGTAAGCCCAAAAAGGAAATAGCTCTGGTCCTTGCTGTAATCGCGTCCGCGCAGCAGCAGCCAGCGTCCGCGCTCCTCGGCGTACTCGATGCGCGCGTAGTGTCCGGTCGCCAACATGTCCGCCCCGATCTGTCGCGCCGTAATCAGAAGCTGATCGAACTTCAGATGATTGTTGCAGAGACTGCACGGAATCGGCGTACGTCCGGAGAGATACTCATCGACAAACGGACGCACCACGTCACGCTCGAAGCGCTCCTGATGGTTGACGACGTAATACGGAATCCCAAGCTGCTCGGCAACGTGCCGCGCGTCATAAACGTCCTCAATCGAGCAGCAGCGTCCCTGCACATGCTCCGGCATACCCTCGCGTCCGGCAAGCCGCCGCTGGTTCCAAAGCTGCATCGTGAGCCCCACAACCGGATGCCCCTCAGCACGCAGCATGGCCGCGACTGTGGAGGAGTCCACTCCTCCAGACATAGCAACGGCAATGGTCGGCTTGGGCATAGCAAAAGCTCCTGGGAATACAGTCGCAAAGAAGAACCAGAATGGCTCAGGAAGGACTGACTACCTACGCCAATTATAAAGTCAGGATACGAATCAGGACGCTTTTTGGGTGAAAACTTACGCAGGTGGCAGCCTACGCATCTATGCATGGGCGAGGCTCTAGCCTCATCTTGCACGACGAACAGATCCCCGGCTTTTAGCCGCGGGCTTTGATTCGACATGCATGATTCAAAGTTGCAGGGAGCGGCCACGGCTCAGCCGCAAAACATACCAAGGACAACGCTTTTGCACGAGACTGAAGCTTCGCATTAATCCGCGGGCTCCCACCTGAAATGAAAAAAAACCGGGGACGCAGCCGGAAGAATGCAAGCTGCTCGTTTGCGAGTCTACGCATCTAATTGCGCGCTATGCAGGACGACAGCGTTCCGACGGTTTACATCCGGGACGATACCCAAACCGCGGTTTCGCTCGGACGGCAAACGATTCGCTTTGTTTTTCATCTCGCGAGCGTTTATCTCGTGGTGCTTATTTGTTCCTCTGCGCTTGCTGGCTGGACTTATAGAAATCTGTTTTCCGCTCTCCAGATACACACGAAACGAAGCAGCTTCGAGTTCCTCTATACGCATTTATTGTTTTTCAGCTTCGTTCCAGCGTTCCTAACCGGCTTGGTGAACGCAAGATTTAAACATCGAGTCGCTGAGTTTGTTTGGATCATTCCGAGTCTCGTGCTCCTGTACAAGCTCGTAACATTTCCTGCAATGGGAAGCGTATTGGTACAAACCTCTTCATGGCCGGCTCTGCACGAATATTTCGGAGGAGGATTCCTTATTGCGGAATTTCACAACTGGACTCAGTACGCACAATTGTTCTCCAATCCAGATATGGTCAGGGGAATGACTCAACGAACCTTTACGGCGCCTTTCTACGGCGGTGTTGCGTATTCTTTGGCGGCTATGATCGGCCGTCGCAATCCGGCGCTTCAGACAGCGCTTGAAAGAGTTGCGCAATCCGAACATTTGCGACGGAATGCAAAATCCAGGGCCGAACAGGCTGGGCTGAAATCGCAGTAGTAAGCTCCGCCGTGACTCTATAATCTCCACTCGAACTTTGTGGCGTGTGCGGAGGCTCCGATGGTAAGCAGAGCTTTGCTTCTGCTCCTCTCACTGTGTGTTGCAGTATGCATCTCTACTGCCGGTTATGGCCAAGCGAATGACGTATCCGTCTCCGCAGGAGGAATTTTCAGTCCTAATTCCGTCAGTAACCCGATAAATACCGCGGGCTTCCCACCTTGTCCCACCTTTGGATGTTCGAATCCTCCAGCGTGCGTCGACTGCCTGGCTCCTAACGCCGCAACCTCCGGAGTCGCATTCGAAGGAACCTTTGCTCATCGGCTATTGAATCTCGATCTTGTCTCGCTGCACCTTGAGCTGCCCGTGATGGTAGCTCCTAATCGGAGTGGAGGCGGCGTTGGCAATTTCTCCCAACTGTTTTTTACTCCAGGATTGAGGCTCAAGTTTTCACTACCGTTAGTGTCTCCTTTTCTCTCGCTTGGTGGCGGATTCGGGCACTTCTCGCCCAAGAACGGATTCAATAATTCCTCCGTCACGCGCGGAGCACTTGGCGCGGGGGCCGGCGTAGATCTAGGCACTCACATCCCTCTGCTTGGATTTCGTGCTGAAGTGCGTGAGTTCTACACCGGGGATCCGTACGCGGCCACGCAGCACAGCGTCTTCGCCGGTGGTGGACTCGTCTTGAAGTTCTAATTCGGGAAAGCCCGGCGACACGTGGAACGTATTCTCACTTAAGAATTAGTTCGTAAGCACAACCGACGCCGGACCGCTCCCCGCAGCCACTGGCGACCCCACTTGAGTTAAAGATCCTGTATTTGGGTCAACGCTGAAAATGCTGACGTTGTTTGAGCCGAGGTTCGGGACGTAAGCAAAGCGGCCGGCCGCATCGAACGTCAGCGCGACCGGATTGGTGCCTGCTGGGACGGTTGAAGCTGGTGTAAGAGTTCCGGCGACTGGATCGACGGCAAAAACAGAGACGCTATTCGCGATCGCGTTCGTCACATACAAGAATCGACCTTGTGCATCCACCGTCAGCGAGAACGCGCCATCTTCACTGGTAACGGAGGGCGTTAACTGCGTGAGGGCTCCCGATGCTTGATCGATTGAGAACGTAGTCACCTCATCGGAGACCAAGTGAGCGACGTAGAGAAACTTTCCTGACGGATGAATCGCGATCGCAGATGGACTAATGCCCACCGGTACCGCGCCTAGTAATCCCAATGCGCCGGTGCTGTCGACGCGATAAACCGTTACGTCGCTGGAGTTGAAGTTGAGCGCATACGCGAGCTGTCCGGCGGGATGAAAACGCAGTTCAATTGGCGCGTTGTCGGTCGAAACCTCTCCGCCAAGCGGAGTGAGCGCACCAGTGGTCGAATCCAGATGAAATCCGGTGATGTTATTGCCCTGCTGGTTCACTGCATAGAGAACATTCCCCGTGGGCCCAATGACGATCGACGTTGGTGCGCTGCCCGTGGGAATCGGCATGCCAACGGTTCGGAAGTTGCCGGTGTTGGCGTCGATGGCAAAGATCGATATGTCGTTCGAATCCAAGTTGCCTACATACGCAAAATGTCCTGAAGCCTCGGTTGTGATACGCCGCGGACGTGTGCCACCGGTTGGCACTGTGTCCTTAGGGCTCAGTAGCCCTGTAGCGGGATCGACGTCGAAAGTTGAAACGCTGTTTGATTGCGAATTCACTACAAAAGCAAAACGAGCCGCAGCGACTGGAGGCTGCCCGGAAGGAGAATTCGATGAGCCACAGCCTATCAACAGAAGCATGGAAACAATGAGGCTCAAATACGCAAATGCAGTATTTCTCTGAAACATGCTGTTCCCTTGTTTGAAATATGTGGGGCGAATTGATCTCGGAGCCGCTCCACAGAGTCCGCTGTCGTAGCTGAACAGAAACTTTTCAGCACGCGAGCTGCGAATCAAGCATATGGATTCGGAGTCGGCGAGTTCGTCTCATCAAAAGCAGCAAGTCCGCCCTTTTATCAGGGACGAGAGTGATGAGCGATACCCCCTGTAATGTCAGAGGTAGACAACTCGGAGACAATCCAGACAGCCTGACCTGCGCAGTTCAGAAAAGAAACCCAGCACGAAAATTGCGCAGATCAGGATGACAGGTATTGAGGTTCTGAATGGGGAAAACCGCAGCATCGACGCCCGACGCTCCTCTTGAAATCGCGTACTTTCTCACCAGGGCTTCATTCACGAGGTCCTGCCTCGCAGTGTGTTATCGCGAAACTCTAAAACCCTGTCATTCGCGAAACTCTAAAAGCTGTCATTCTGAGCCCGCCTTTGGCGGACGAAGAATCTCCCGCGATGTTCGGGACTTAATTGCTGCCGGTAAGGCTCCTTCGCCATGCTCTGGGTCCTCGGGTTTTTCGAGCTTTACGATCGGGGATGTTCAATCCATTCTCTGGCTTGTTGTTCGGCTGCGGCTTTGGCGCCAGATTTATCCGCGTACTCGCCTGCGACAGCATCGAAGACGCCCGATAGAGGACTCACGCCGGGTTCCATAAAAGTCAATGTCAAGAGCAAACACTTGTCCTAATCCAGAGAGTGAGTTCAATTTCGGGGCGGCGCCGATGCGGCAAACTAACTGGTCGGGAACGGGATTGGATAGTACTTCTGGCGCAGTTGCTGGATTTGCGTTGTCAGGGCCGCAGCTTTGTCGCTATCGGCGGTAACGCAGTTTCCGGTGGTGCTGGGCGAAAGGCCTTGGTCGAATACGTCGATGGTCTGACTGTTGTTGTTGGTGATGCGGACAACATCGCTGACCCCGGGGACGGATTGCTGCACCTGACAGCTCGTCGAAAAGCCGGTAGAAGCCAGGTACGCTTCGGCAGCCGCGTTCAACGCACTGTTTTCACTCGCGGTGATACTTCCTTTGCGAATGATGCCGGAGGGCGAGGGGCCGGCCGCGAAGTTTCCTGCGCTGTCAACCGTAAAGCCGTAGCCTCCGGAGCAGGCAGACGGGGCCATGGCCTCACAGCTGGTTTGTTCGAAAGCCTGCTTAAACGATGGGGCTGGAGGCATGCCACTTCGGGGATCGCCGATAGAAGAGCCGCACCCGGCGAGACCAAGCATAACCAGCAAGAGAAAAAGCCGACAGAGCTGAGGGGTCATCAGATTCCCTCGCGTATATCAGAGACATTCTGTGTCCAGCGTGTTGCACGTCCCCGTAGCAAATGCCGATAAAACTGCGCCAATGTGGCTTCGGTTTTTGTCGTCGGTTTCGCCGAAAGCCGATAGCTGCTCTTGCCTTTGCTTTTGCCGTTGTTCTAGCTGGTAGCTGGTAGCTGAGTGCCGAATGCGCTTCTCTCAGCCGTCTCGAGCGCGAGGAAGAGGGTATCTGAAGGTGAAGTGCGGACAGCTTTAAAAAAGCACCTTTAGGAAAAAGAAGCCAGATCAAGGCTGTCCCGCTCTGTTTTTCAATTACCTGCGGAGTGGCCGCCTCTTTATATTTGTCAGAATTCTCTTAGTGTTTTGTTGGCAATCGAAGGTATACTCCCGCTCTATTGTGTGACTGTGTGACCTGCGGCATGATCCTGCGTTCTTCCTGAGTGGCCGCCGCGAACTGGAGATTGAGATGATCCAGAAGGGTAAGCCACTTTATTACGGCTGGTGGATCGCTGCGGCGGCGGCAATTGGGACGGGGCTGGGCGGTCCACCGATCCTTGTGTTTTGCTTTCCTGTTTTCCTGAAGGCGCTCACCCATGAGTTCCATGCCAGCCGCTCGGCTATTTCGCTCGCGTTCACATTGCACAATGTTGCGTCTGCATTGGCTGCGCCGTTCGTAGGACGACTGCTGGATCGAATCGGCGTGCGCAAGTTCATCGTCGGTGGAACGCTTCTGCTTGCACTGTTGTTGATCGGCAACAGCTTTATTACCGTGAGCGTCGCGGGAATCTATGCCTTCAACATACTTGGAGGGATTTTCGGCCAGGGCTCTGGCCCGATCCCTTACTCCAAGGCAGTTTCAAATTGGTTCGATCGATACCGTGGGACAGCGCTTGCCCTCATGATGGTCGGTCTTGGGTCGTCCGCGATGGTGATGCCCTCGATCGTACAGCGCATTATCTCCATGATGAGTTGGAGAGCGGCGTATGCGCTCTACGGAGGCGCGATATTCTTGATTGCGCTTCCAGTACTCGCTGCCGCAATGAAAGATACGCCGGCAGAGTTGGGACTCTTTCCCGATGGATCGGCTGTTCCACCCAGCGTCAACGTTGAAGGTCCTGAGGGGCTTACGTTACAGGAGGCGCGCCGCAGCGGAACTTTTTGGCTGCTCATCGCCGCGGTAGTTCTGCTGAGCTCCAGTGTGCACGCCTGCGTGATGCATCTGGCGGCCATGCTCACCGACGAAGGAATGTCGGCGCAAACTGCGGCGCTTGCAAGTTCGATGGCGGGTCTCGGGCTGCTCGGAGGCCGAGTCATCACCGGCTTTCTGCTCGACCGATACTTTGGCGCACGAGTCGCGATGTGCTTTTCCGCTTCCGCAGTATTGGGAGCCGTCCTCCTTCTAATCACACGCAGCGGCTCAATTCCCTTCTTAGCAGCCTTCTGTATTGGTCTCGGCATGGGAGCGGAGGGCGACCTGATCGCCTACCTCACCAGCCGCTATTTCGGGCTGCGGTCGTTTGGCGAGATCTATGGCTTTATTTTTGGATCGTTTGTGCTCGCTGGAGCTTCTGGCGCGTTCCTTATGGGCTTCGGATTCGATCGTACCGGCTCGTACACGGCGCCGCTGATCGGATTTGTTGTGGCGATCTTCGCTGCTATCGTCCTGTTCAGCAGGCTAGGCCCATATCGGTATGTAGTCGTTACGCCATTCGCTGAAATTGAGAGCCTGCAACGCGGAGCTACGGCAGGCGCGTAATCACATTAGTAGGAAATGTTTGGAGGATTCCCATAATGGCAACAGCTCAACTCTCTGCTGAGTCCGCTAGATCTGAACACAATCCTGCACCGCTGCTTGGCATTGTTCTCGAAAGCCTTAATCTGCATCAGGCCGTGTTCGCGGCGGCAGAGTTGGGAATTGCCGATCATCTCGCCGATGGACCGAAATCTACCAGTGAACTCGCCCGGCAGTTGGGTCTTGTGGAAGAACCTTTGTACCGCGTCCTGCGTCTCCTGGCCAGCCAAAGCATTTTCTTCGAAACCGCTCCGCACACTTTTGCAAATACGCCGGTCTCCAATTGTCTGCGCTCGGATTCGCCGGTGTCGCTGCGGGCGATGGCACGGCTTCGTGGAACGGACTTCCTATACCGCTCGTTTGGCGAGATTTTGCACACGCTGCGTACCGGCGAAACCGGCAGAGAAAAAGCTCTCGGCGTGGAGGGCTGGGAATATCTCAGGAGCAATCCCGAAATGGCACGCCTCTTCGACGATGCAATGACGAGTCTTGCGCGTATCGCAGCTCCGGGCATCGCGGCAGCCTACGATTTCTCGCACTGGGAGAGCCTCATGGATGTCGGCGGCGGCAATGGTGTGCTGCTTGCCGCAATCTTGCGCGCGCATCCGAAGCTGCGCGGCGTACTCGGCGATCAGCAACATGTTCTCGACCGTGCCCGCCAGCGCGGCTTTCTTGGTGGAGAGCTGGCAAACCGCAGCTCGATGCAATCCTGCGATCTGTTCAGCAACATACCTTCGGGTTGCCGAGCGTATCTGATGAAAAGTGTGATCCACGATTGGAACGACGAGGACTCCACACGCATCCTGCGCAATTGCCGCAAAGCCGTACCCAACGATGGCGCGTTACTGCTGGTCGAATTTGATTTACCCGAAGATGGCGCTCCCTCGAGGGGAAAATTTACCGACGTGACGATGTTGATTGTCACTGGAGGAAAGGAACGAACAATCCCCGAATACAAGTCGTTGTTTGCCGCGAGTGGCTTTCAGCTCACAAAAGTCACCCCCACACCAACCGGCTTCAACGTGATTGAAGCGTTTCCGGTATGAGCCGCGACTGGTAGCTGGCAGCTGGTAGCTCGGCATTTGTTTCGCCTTTGCCGTTGCGTTCGCAGTTAGCTGGCAGCTCAGCAGCTTGGGAGCTTAGCAGCTTGTTCATAGCCGAACGCCGATGACAAACCGGGGACGATAACAAACCGGGACAGACGGAGGGTATTCTCCTTCTCCTTCCCGATTCAGGAAACGTCCCGTCTGGAAGCTGTAAAGAAATGGCTTTCTGTCCCCATGTTTCCATATTTCCGAGTGCCGGAGGCACGACATGTGAAAGCCCAGGACAAAGTCCTGGGTGCGATTGGTTTTGAACATGAGTCCCGGAGGGACGATACCTCCGCGAACGTAGGATTCAACAGAGCCACAATCCAAATCGCGGAAAACGGGAGTCCATCGTCCGTAACCGTCGCTTTCAACGGTGCCGTCCCTCCGGGACTCGAATTTGTTTTTGTTGCTGACCCAGGACTTTGTCCTGGGCTTTCACATGTCCCTTACGGCGATTCGGAAACTCCCAAGTGCAGGCGAATCTCCGTCTCCCCTTGACTTGTACTTGTCATGGATGTCCCCATGTTTCCGGTAAGCTCCGGCCAGCCTTGCCACATGCTTATAAAAACATATCGTCGTTGACCCATCCGGACTTGGTGGTTACGCTGTGAGCGTCGACATCCAGCGCAATCAGCTAAACGGGGACAGTTTCCAAAATGCCGCCTTTCCCAAGCTCGACTCCACACAAAAACGCAGTAAGACTGAGTGGTTTGGTGCTCCTCATTTGTGAAGTTGTTATCGCAGCGGTGAGCGCCACGACAATTGAAGGGCCTCCTTCCTCACGGACCGCAGGCAGCTCCGTGGCAGTCCTGAACAACTTTGCGCCGGATCTGCTTCACGGGGACGACGGCTTACCAGCGAGTCCACGTTTTCCTCTCAAGTATGGTCCGGTAAATACCGCGATCGACGTTGACGGTAACGCAATCGATGCGCATGAGGCCCATCTTGCGTACTTTGAAGGCCAGTACTGGATGTATGGACGCGAGTGGGGTTGCGGCACGATGTCGTTCAACCATGACCGGCCGGAGGATGCGACTCGCAACAATCAACCCGAGTGCGGAATCGTGTCTTTGTCGTCGCCTGATCTGGTGCGGTGGCACGTCGCCGACCGCGACTATATCCCCTTGGTCGACGGTAAGCAGGTCGGCGACCAAAAGCCGCAGGTGGTATGGAGCGCGCCGCGGCACCGATACCTGATGTGGTTTGTCGGACCGCATGGCTATTACATTGCGCAGTCCACCTCGCCGGGGGGTCCATGGGGCGACGTAATTAAGCCGACTGGTAAGTACCTGAGTCATGACCTGGATATCATGGTCGAAGCCGATGGGTCGGCCTATGTCGCAAGTGATGTGATGGCGGACATAGTGAATGGCGTCCCCAACTGGGACGTGTGGGTGCAGAAGCTGAATCCGGACCTGACCGGAACCACCGGCGAAGCGGTGCGTGTGATGTCGCACGTCAGCTTCGAGGGCATTGGGTTTTTCGAGCACGAAGGATATTGGTACCTGGTGGGCGGCCATACCTGCCCCAACTGTCCGTCGACGACGATCTCT
>DASTZZ010000011.1 GCA_035764005.1 Terriglobales bacterium | reverse complement strand
ACCCTCGATCTGTCCTCAAACCTGGGGTTTCTCGAGGGTCCGCGCTGATTTCTTGAAAGTTTCAATACAAACCGAACGAGCAACAATAACCAAGTTTAAAGGAGAAGGATTATGTCGATTTTGGCCTGGATCGTATTGGGTCTGATTGCTGGGTTCATAGGCAGCAAGCTAGTAAACAAGAGTGGCGAAGGAGTGATTCTCGATATCGTGCTGGGAATCGTTGGCGCTGTCGTTGGGGGCTGGGTCTTCACCATGTTCGGAGCCCACGGCGTATCCGGCGTGAACCTGTATAGCCTGTTTGTCGCTGTGATCGGGGCGGTGCTCATCTTGGTTGTTTACCATGCCGTCAGAGGTGGAAGAACGCGCGCGTAAGCTGCTGCACCGTGGGGAATCTCGTCCTCACATCTATTGACCGTATACGGCTCGTGCGATCTTAGTAAAGGAGACTCAGCGCGCACGTTGGGGGAGTGACTTGCTGAGCGTGACTAATTTCGGAAACATAACTGTGCGGATTTCCTCGTTACTGCAGTTCGATCCATCAGAGGATGCATGCCGCACCTCTCAGGAGAGGGCCACTTTTCCCGACACATCGAGCCCTGCACTTCGCAGTAAGCCGGCAACCCCGGATTCCGATAGACGGGAGGAATCGTATTCGATTCGGAGCGTGCGCTCTTTTCCGTTTACAGTCATGCGCCAGATACCATAGACGTCACGCACGCGGGCCATCGCGCGCGTCTGAACTTCTGTTAGTTGGGTGCCATAGCGAAAAGCAACGTTTATTAAAGTCATTGTCCAACCCATCCTTGCGTACACCAACCAAGATACGATCAGTGCTCGCCCATCCTAGGCTTGCATTGCTGCAAGAGAATTACTGAGCAAGATAGCTCAATTCGGCATACGCCCAGCGTGAGTAATCAAAATAGAGTTGAAATTGCGAGAAAGATGTCGCCGTCTTGGTAAAGATGAAACCACCTCTGAAATCCGATTTCTAATCTTCTGCTGGAATGGATACCAACCGGGAGTTCACCAATGCTCACGCACGCCATACGTGCCGCGGTGAGCTATCTTGCTCAGACAAGAAACTCTGCTCCTGCCATGATTAATTTGCCCGAGTGTGTGGATCGAATCGTGGCCGCTGATTCGCAGTTCCAATTTCTCGGTCGCTGCGACCGTTACTGGTGACCTCACCCGAAAGCGACCACATCCAGAAGACCGGCATTCAAGCCGTGCGTTGTCGATCAATCCGGCGAACACGATCGATCCACAAGAGCTCCCGACAGCTGAACTTGCGCATCCGCGTTTCACGCGAGATGTGAGAGGTGTCCGCAGGAAGGAAACGTCAAAGACTATGCCCTTACTTCAAGCAGCAGAGATTCTGGTGGTAGTAGGCGTCCTGCTATGCCTGGTGAACCCATTCATTCCTATGCAGTCGTCTATCAAGTCAATTCTGAACGCGGTGGGTAGTGATTGCGGTAGTTGTGTGGCCGCTCAACGCGTTAGGGCTCTTTCATTCGCTATCCCGCATGCGCATCGGATCGTGAAGGATGAGTTCAGGCAACCAACACGGACATGAGATGCGAACCCAACGTTCCAACAACGTAACACGGCAGACAACTGCCTGAAGGAGATCCTTTGAAAAATAAGCTTTTGCTAACAGCAGCAGTGCTTCTCAGTACGAGCGCCTTTGCCCAAACCAATTCTCAAACAGAACTCGTAGTAGAACCCATGAACCCGACTCCCGTTTTTCACGTGTCCGTGACCAGCCGTAGCGTGCAGGCGATCAATTACAAGCATCGCGGCGGAGCCACCAAGCTGGATTTTGCCGGGACGGAACTGATGCCTGCCGCGACTGGCCAGGCCAAAGTGGAGAGCAAGAAAGGTTACACAGAAATCGAAGTTGAATTTGCCAATCTGCAAAAACCCACGACGTTCGGTGGCGAGTATCTCACTTATGTCCTGTGGGCAATCTCTCCAGAAGGCCGGGCAGTTAACCTCGGCGAAATCCTAGTTGGCGATAACCATCGCAGCAAGGTGGACGTCACCACCGATCTGCAGGCCTTTGCACTGGTCGTCACAGCCGAACCTTATTATGCAGTGCGGCAGCCCAGCAACGTCGTCGTGATTGAGAATGTGGTCCGCGCCGATACCAAGGGAACCACCGAGGCCATGAACACCAAGTATGAACTCATGGAGCGCGGCGGCTACATTCCGACCGGCTACAAATTCGATCCTGTGGTTCTGAATACTCGCCTACCGTTGGAGTTCTTCGAAGCGCGCAATGCTGTGCGCATTGCGGAATCCGAGGGCGCAGAGCAGTATGCGAGCGACAGCTATCAGCATGCGGTCCGGCTCATGGATAAGGTTGATCAACTCGCCACCGACAAGCACGCGGACCGGAAAGCTATGATCGCGGTCGCGCGCGAAGTCGTGCAAACAGCAGAAGACGCTCGCGCAATCACCGTCAAGAAAATCGATGAGCAACGTCAGGCCAACGAACGTCAAGCTGCCGCCAATGCGCAAGCACAAACCCAGGCCGAAGCAGACGACGCTACGCGGCAGAAGCAGCAGGCCCAGTCGGACCAGGCAAGAGCGGAGATCGCCAAAGCTCAGGCAGAATCAGACACCGCCAACGCGCAAGCGGCGACACGCGAGGCACAAGCCGCCACCGCAAATGCTGAAGCTGCAAAAACGCAAGCCGAACTTAACGCGGCGAATGCACAAGCCGACAAGCAACAAGCTGACTCTGACGCCGCAACGGCCCGCGCCAATGCTGCCGATTCTCAGGCGGACTCAGACAAAGCGCGAGCCGATATGGCGGACAGCCAGGCTGCTTCAGCGGCCGCAGTTTCCGCGGCCCAGGCTGATGCTGATCGATCCCGCGCGGCCGCCCAGCAAGCTCAATTGAAAACCGATCAGGCCGAAACCGACAAATTGGCAATGCGCGCCAAACTGTCCGAGCAGTTGAACGCAGTCCTTCAGACTCGCGACAGCGCTCGGGGTCTCATCGTCAGCATGTCCGATGTCTTGTTCGAAAGCGGAAAGTACTCGTTAAAGTCGGGCGCTCGCGAGAAGCTGGCGAAAGTGGCCGGTATTCTACTCGCCTACCCAGGACTGAATATCGCAGTCGGCGGCTACACGGACAATGTGGGCGGCGATACGATGAATCAGAAACTCTCTGAGAATCGCGCGGGTTCGGTACGTGACTACCTGGTGCAAGAAGGGGTCTCGGCGAACTCGGTGACAGCTCAGGGATATGGCAACAGTTCACCGGTTGCCACAAACAATAACGCCGCTGGCCGCCAGCAGAACCGAAGGGTTGAACTCGTGGTCTCCGGCGAGGCCATCGGCCACCCGGTAGATGCAACCACGGGGAGCTTGCGCTAAAAGCGCCGGCGTCGAGTCGGGATTGCGACCTGAATCTCGATGGAATGGCGAGAGTTTCCTCGTGGTCTTCGTCGTTCCTGGTTTATTGGAGCGGACCGAACAAGGGATCGAAGGTCACGGGGGAAGTTCAACTCAGAAACTCCGAACGTTTTGCGAGATCGAGAAAGGAGTGAAATATGCTTGGAATCATACTGATCGTGATTTTGCTTTTAGTGCTCTTTGGTGCGCTGCCCCGCTGGTCGCACAGTCGAAGCTGGGGCTATGCCCCGAGCGGCACGGTAGGCCTGATCCTTGTCGTTGTGGTGATTCTGCTGCTCCTCGGCAGGATCTAGAGTATGCGTGACATTCCGATATTGTCCGGGGCCGCAGCGAAGCGCCGGCTCCGGTTTTCTCCCCGCGCGTCAGCGCTTCTGCTTGTAATGCTTCTGTGCAGCGGTGGCTTGTCCGCGTACTCGGTTCTGACGCATGAAGAAATTGTGGACCTGCTATGGGCTGACCAGATCCGCCCTCTCCTGCTCAAGCGATTTCCCGGACTGACCGACGACCAGATCAAAGAGGCCCACGCCTATGCTTACGGGGGAGCCGTCATTCAGGATCTCGGCTACTACCCGTTCGGCAGCCGAGAATTCAGCGACCTAGTGCATTACGTTCGCAGCGGAGACTTTGTTCGCGAGTTGATACTTGAGAGCCGGGATGTCAACGAGTACGCCTTCGCGTTGGGCGCGCTGTCGCACTACGCAGCGGATGTTGCGGGTCACCCAGCCGTCAATCAGGCAGTCGCGATCGAGTATCCGAAGCTGCGGGCGAAGTATGGCAAGTCCGTACGGTATGCCCAGGACAAGACAGCGCATTTAAAAACCGAATTCGGTTTCGACACCGTGCAGGTCGCGAAGAACCGCTACGCCTCCCAGCAGTATCACGATTTTATCGGCTTCGA
>DASTZZ010000010.1 GCA_035764005.1 Terriglobales bacterium | reverse complement strand
TGAAGCATACGCAGAGAAGAACGGCCTGCGTCCAGAGCAGATCGTGCTCGAAGTAGGCACTCACACGTATCGTTATCTGAAAGCCTTCACGATTCGTCCGGCGGCTCCTCTTGCCGCAACACTCCTCGATTTCGACGGCCGCATCGTTCGCCCCGCAATCGAGCAGGGCTACAAGGATGGAACCGACGCGGTGAAGAAATTCATGGACTATGTATCCGAGGCTCCGGTTATGCCCAGCAAACACGTATTGCGGCTGGCATCGCAACAGGAAAGCGTGCTGACGAGCTAGAGCCCTAATGGTTGCGAAAGCTACAGAACCGGCGCCGGTAGACGCTGGGGCAGCCGCTTGTCTTGCGGCTGCGTCTCTCGAGATTGCCTGAGCTATCGTCGCACCCTGAGCTCGCCATTCGACGATCTTCGGCCCACCGGCTACCGCCGCCGGTTCTGTTTCGCATGCCCCTAACCTTTCTAAGAAGCCATCAGCTTCTTTGCAACCGACGCGTACAAGTCAACCGCCTCATTCAATTCCCGTTTTGGAATGAACTCCCCATCGGTATGGGCAACGTGAATTGAGCCCGGTCCTAACAGCACCGGTTCACCCCAATTCGTCAAAGCAGGAATATCGGTCGTAAAGGCGGCAATCATTTCAGGAATCCCGTCCACTGTTCGGAGCTTCATATATGGAATCTCCAGCGCAAATTCGGGGGTAGCAAACTCGTTCACCGCAGCCTGAATGTCCTTGCGCAGCTTTTCCGTCGTGCCCACCAGCCGGTAAAGCAACTGCGCACGTGCAAAATCGGGAATGACATTAGGAGCACGGCCGCCTTCAATCTGACCTATGTTGAGAGTCGCTGGACCGATTTCAGGATTGTTCGGCAACGGCATCTCCAAAAGCCGATATAACGCTTTGACTAACTTCTCAATCGCCGAGTCGCCCAAATGCGGGTACGCAGAATGCGCCATCCGTCCTGTAGCTGTGAGTTGCACGCGCAATGTACCCTTCGACGCACGACCGATTTTGTTTTCTGTCGGCTCGCCGTTAATCAGGAACCGACAACCAGGAGCATGACGATTTGCCTCTTTGGCGCCCTGACTGTCGCGCTCCTCTCCGACCACGAAAAGCAGTCCGATGCGCGAACTGCCTCCCCGCAGACGCTCGGCGGCAGCGATCTGCGCGGCAATGATTCCTTTCGCATCGCAGGAGCCACGGCCATAGATCTTCTCGCCGTCTTCTGACGACGGAATGAAGGGCGGCACCGTGTCCATGTGGGTCGAAAACACCAAATCGGGACGTGCATCGAGAGCCGCATAAACGTTGTGCCGAGCCCCTTCGACCGGCATCTTCTCGGTGCGATATCCGAGTTTCGACAGAAAGCGGTACAGATATTCGCCAACAGCAGCTTCGTTGCCGGTGATCGATTCGATGTCGATGAGCTCGCGTGTAAGGCGGACCAAGTCCATGGAGACAGGATACTTGCGGAGGTGGAACTTGGGAATTTCGTGATTTCGTGATTGCGTGATTTCGTGATTTGGTGACCCGGCGATTCAATCACGAAATCGCGAAATCACCAAATCACGAAATGGCCATGCTGGACATCCGTCTAGAATGCTATCGAGACTCTCTTGCCGAACGCCATCCAATCTCTATTCCTCTCCGGCCCCACCGGACGGCTCGAAGCACTGCTCAATGCCGGCGATTCAGACGCGCCCTACTCGGCGCTCGTGTGCCATCCGCATCCAGTGCACGGCGGCACAATGCACAACAAGGTTGTGTATCACGCTGCGAAGGCGCTCAACAGCTTCGGTCTACCCGTCCTACGTTTCAATTTTCGCGGCACTGGACTCAGCGAGGGCACACATGACAACGGACGAGGCGAGCGCGACGACATTCGCGCGGCCTTGGAGTGGCTCGAACGGGAATACGGGAAGCCCATCATCTTTGCAGGATTCTCCTTCGGCGCCGCTACAGGATTGAAAACGTGCTGCGCCGATCAGCGCGTTGTGGGACTCATCGCACTGGGTACTCCTCTGGCCGTCGAGGAGCGCCTTTACACGTACTCCTATCTCGCCAATTGCACCAAGCCCAAACTGATGGTCAGCGGCGACCACGATCAGTTCGCGCCGGCGGCCAATCTGCGCGAGATCTTTAAACTCGCTGCCGAGCCAAAGGAGTTTGTGCTGGTCGAGAACGCCGACCATTTCTTTGAAGGCAAGCTGCCGCTGATGCGTGATGCCATCACCGAATGGCTGCCGCGTCACTTCCCTGCTCTCGCGGCACAGCGCGCCTGATGAGCGAAGACAGAGCGTCCGAGTTCGACTCGATGCGCGCACTTGCACGCCAGGTCTTCCTCGACACCCTTCGAGAGATCGGCATCCCAAACATCTTTGGCAAGAAGGTTGAGTACTCGCGCGGCGTGCTTCGAGTGGAGCAGGATCTTTATGACTTGGGGTCCTACGCGCGTGTTCTGGTCGTTTCCATCGGCAAGGCGGCACATACAATGCTGGACTCGCTGATCGCGCAGACCGGGCCAGGGCTCGAAGGCATTGTGGTAGCTCCGCATCTGCCTGAATCGCAACATTCTGGCTTTCGCTATTTCATTGGAGGACATCCACTCCCAAATGCTGAATCGGTAAGCGCCGCGCAAGCCATTCTGAAATGTCTTTCAGGACTTCACGAACATACGCTCGTCCTCTATCTGATCAGCGGCGGAGCATCGGCGTTGGTCGAGGTACCGCGTTACGAGAAAATTTCGCTCGACGACCTGATTGAAACTTACCGAATTCTGGTCCATTCGAGCGCCACGATCGGAGAAATTAACGCCATTCGCAAACATCTTTCCGCGATCAAGGGTGGCAGGCTCGCGCAGGCTGCTTATCCGGCAAGGCAGGTGAGCATTATGGTGAGCGACGTTCCGGAGAACGCGCTCGATGCCCTCGCCTCCGGCCCAACGATGCCGGATTCCTCCACGATCGGCGATTGTTATCGCATTGCTGAACAGCATGGACTTACAGCTCAATTCCCCGAGAGCGTCTGCAGGATCTTTGCCGGATGCCTGCTCGACGAAACTCCCAAGGCAGATGATGCCATCTTTGTGAGTTCCCGCTGGTGGCCCATTCTCTCAAGCGCCTCAGCGGCAGACGCCGCAGGAGCATTGCTCGCGAAACACGGATTTGCCGTCGAAATCGACAACACACCGGACGACTGGCCCTGTGAGCGCGCGGCCGATTACCTGCTAAATCGCCTGCGCGAACTGCGCAAGGGAGTATCGCGCGTAGCGCTGATATCCGCCGGAGAGATCACGCTTAAGGTGCCCGCCGGAGCCGGCATTGGCGGACGGAACCAGCATTTTGTTCTTTATTGCGCGCAGCAGATCGCGGGAGAAAACATCTGCGTTCTGAGTGGGGGGACCGACGGAATCGATGGTGACAGCCCTGCCGCTGGAGCGATCGCAGATGGAACAACCCTGGAGCATGCACGAAATGCAGGCATGAATCCCGAAATAGAACTCCGGAAGTTCAACGCCTTTCGCGTATTCGACACCACAGGTGACGCAATTATCACAGGGCCTACAGGAAATAACGTGCGCGATTTGCGGTTGCTGCTGGCGAGCTAGCTCGCTTTAGCACATCCCTTGTCATTCTGGTCAATTACCGTGCTGGACAAATATTTCTTGGCGAGCATGCCAGGCCCGAAGGGCCGAAAGAAGCGCAGCCCAGCGGCGTGAGCCCTGGGCCAGAAACAGCAGTTGTGCGAGAGCCCTGTAAGGGCGACATCTCTTGGCGAGTGTGAAATGCCGCCCTTTCAGGGCTCGCCTCTACCTGTGATAAGCCCTCCCAGGGCTTACGCCACTGGGCTGCACTTCTTTCGGCCCTTCGGGCCTGCACGGAAATATTCTTCCTCACAACTTCGTCACACTGGCTGTTTTCTGTGTAGGTGCGGAGAGAGGTGTGGCTTCTATCTGAAAATCTTCGTCTTACCCTCTTCGAGCACGAGCACACGATCGCTCACGCCAGCCGCAGCCGCGGCAATGCGAAGGCGCTGCAAAGGTTCTTCCATCGGCTCATAGGACAGGCGGAAGGTCCCATAATGCATGGGAATCATCGTCTTGGCCTTTAGGTCCAAGAACGCCTGCAACGCATCCTCAGGGCTGGTATGGACGTTCCGATAGTGTGGAGGGTGATAGGCACCAATCGGCAGCAGGGCCAATTCGGGATGCAAACGGCGGCCGATCTCGCGGAAGCCGTCAAAGTACGCGGTGTCACCGGCGTGATA
This sequence comes from Terriglobales bacterium, assembly GCA_035764005.1. Lineage (NCBI taxonomy): Bacteria > Pseudomonadati > Acidobacteriota > Terriglobia > Terriglobales > Terriglobales bacterium. Next base: position 21,612 of record DASTZZ010000010.1, on the reverse strand, counting down.
GAGCGAATGCGATCCTGAACGCACTACATATCCGCCGAATCCACGATGGAAATCGCGGAGCATTCGCGCGCCCCAATGTTGCGCCGGTGTTTGCGTGATGCTCAGCTTGCCCTCGCGGAACTCCTGCCACCATTCAAGCTCGTGGATTGCGCTAAATCCGAGCCGCCCCACGATGTCGCGGACATTTTTGGGCACAACGATCTGCGGAGCCCGTCCGCAACGCCAGCGTGTGAGCCTTGCGATGGCACGCAAAGATGGCCGATGCAGGTGGTCGAAATGCGCATGGCTCACGAGTACGTAGTCAATCGGCGGCAGATCGCGTAGACGAACTCCCGGACGCCGTTGGCGCTTCAGCACGATCAGCCACCGAGCGAAATTGGGATCAATCAGCAGATTCGCTCCGCCGATTTGAATGAAGAACCCGCTGTGTCCGATGAATGTGATGCCGAGCTCGCGTTCGGTCGTAAGAAGCGGCTTGTGGGGGCGGCCAGTGCGGGGAGTAAGAGCCGAAGTGCGAACCAGTTGTCCGAACTGCCTGGCTTTACGGCGGATAGTGATGTTCAGCATTGGCCCTGCCTTATGTTAGACGATAAGGCGCGGGTGCGAGATGTGAGTCTTGCAAATTTGGGATTACGCCACTTCCTCTCCCAAAAGGGTACCGATCAATTTTCCTTTCAGGGTTCTCGGCCCGTGGCTTTGGCCGCGGATCGTCGCGATCTCGCCGGCTTCGATGAGCATTTTTAGTTTGCGCAGGCTCTCGCGCAGGTGCCGCTGTGGATCGGCGCCGATGATTTGGGGCGTGGCGGAATGAAGCATGCCGGTGGGGAGTTTGTAGCGGAGAGCCAGCGTGACCAGTGTCCCCCGAACAGCAGGCAGATCAGCGAGCGTCAGTTCTGCGATGCAGTCTTCGCACCGTGCGCGATGATCAAGAATCTGCCAGCGGAGTCGTTGGTGGGGCACATCCTCGAGAATTCTAAGCTCCGAGTCGGCGGATTCCATAATGGGATCGGACTTTCCCCTCCCATTCTCCTGACTTGCAGCCGAAGGGAGGTCACGCAGTCTTCCGATCCATATCTGTGCCTTGTGGGCGTTTTTACAGAAAGAGTAAATCTCTGCTGCCCTCGCCATTACGATTACGCTGTGGCTCAGGCAAGTCTCTGTCCCGACTAGATCAGCGATTGGTCCAGCGCTCGCCGCTTTGAGTGCAATCGCGCCGCCTGCAACGCCGAGAGCTGCTCCCGATGCCGATTTACGCGTCCAGCCATAAACAGACAGAGCCGCTCCGGCGAACATCGCGCCCCACGCGGCTTTGTGCGCGTGCTTCGGTTTCGCTTCCTGAGTAGCTGAAGTCAGATCGGGAACGGCATCCATGGCTGGCAGAGTGCTGCCTGATGAGATGAAGGGGCAGGAGCTTGCGATGGCTGATAGGGGTTTGTGCACACTCCCATTCCTGGCGCTTTCGAGCCGGAAGCCGGAAGCCAGTGGCCAGTAGCCGCTTTACTCCAGCTTTACTCCAGCTTTATCCATGTCGCGCGCGCGTTCGCGCACAACTGTCCGTCTGGACCGTAGAGAGCTGCCCCAGCATGAAATTTGCGTCCTTCGTTTCCTGTCGGCCAGCTCATCACAACGTAGGGACGTAGGGGATACACCGGTGCGACTTGCTCCACGGCAAGGCGTCCGGTAACCAGAGTTCCTCGCCAAGGGAAGCCGGCAGCGAAGCCCGTGGGGCAATCCATTGCGGCCCATACGAATTCAGGACGAACGAGTACGCCGCCACTCGCTAAAGAAGGATCGGGGATCCACGGCGCGGCAAAAATCGAGCTGCTCTCGTTCTTCTCATCCAGCCGCCCTGGAAAAATTCGCAGGCCGTCTCCAGCTGCGCGCTCCGGACCGCATGTGAAGCAAGTCGGAAATGGATGGTTCGCGAATGCCGGAGAATTGAGGGCTGCGCGTTGCGCTTCGACGAACATTACTCCCTGGCGTTCCGCCTTTGGAATTTCTGTTGGCGCGGCTTCGATGATGATCTCGGCGGCATCCAGCAGGCGAGCCACGTTCTCAAAGACTTCTGTTTGGAGATCGCGTTCCAGCGGTATCGGCTTGCGCAGAGTGCATTCACATGCTCCCGGCAGGAGCGATGCCACCATTCCCGAGCTGTATCCGCCGTTGCCGCTGGTCGGTGGTCCGCAGAATTGTTTGGCAATTCGGATCGTCGAAGACATGAAGTTGCAGGATAGCAAGGAGCGGTTGATCGTGGCGCCCGCTGCATGTTGGAACGTGCTGTCATGCCGAACGCCTGATGTTGGCGTGAGGCATCCCTACCGACTCGACAATGTGTCCCGACGGGAATGGTTGCTTGATAGAGATTCCTCACTCCAGCTCACGCAAACTACAGGCGTGAGCCTACGTTCGGAATGACAAAATCAGAGGTCCCTATCTGCCGAACCCCGCCGCCTCCATCTGCTCGCGTGCGGCATCTGCGGTAGAACCGATACCTTGCACCTTCAGTTTGAAGTCGTCGGGATTGGTAGCGTTTTCCAATGCTGTTTCGTAAGTGACGAGCCCTTGTTGATACAGGTCGTAGAGAGACTGGTCAAATGTCTGCATCCCATATTGGGAAGTGCCACCGGCGAGCGCCTCGCGGATCATGCGCGTTTTTTCCGGCGTAATAATGCATTCGCGGATGAAGGCTGTAGAAATGAGTATCTCTACAGCGGGAACTCGGCCATTACCGTCCGCTTTACGCACCAGTCGTTGGCTGATGACGGCGCGCAGAGTCGCGGCAAGCTGCATGCGAACCTGCTTCTGCTCCGGCGGAGGAAACACGGAAATAATACGGTTGATGGTCTCCACCGCATCGAGCGTGTGCAGCGTGGAGAAAACCATGTGTCCAGTTTCGGCGGCGTGTAGTGCCGTCGAGATAGTTTCCAGGTCGCGCATTTCGCCGACCAGAATGACGTCTGGATCCTGACGCAAACTGGCGCGCAGCGCCGATGCAAACGAAGGCGTATCGACTTCCACTTCGCGCTGGTTCACGAACCCGCGCTTGTCGCGATGCAGGAATTCGATAGGGTCTTCGATGGTGATGATGTGCTCAGGCCGCAGCGAATTCACGCGATCTATCATTGCCGCCAGCGTCGTCGATTTTCCCGAACCGGTAACGCCGGTCACGAGAACGAGCCCGCGAGCTTCATCGCAAATCTTTTCGATGACTTTCGGCAGATAGAGCTCGTCAAGGACGCGAATCTTCGTCGGGATGACGCGCAGCACCAATCCAACGTTGCCGCGCTGCTGGAAGACGTTCACACGGAAACGCCCCAGTCCCGCGACTCCGTACGCCATATCGAGCTCGGCGGTCTCTTTGAATTTCTGCTTCTGGCGATTCGACATCATGCTGAAAGCCATGTTCAGCATGTCTTCCGCGGTCGTGCGAGATTGCTCGCTTAGCGGCACGAGTTCGCCGTCGATGCGAATGTGAGGAAAGTTGCCAACCTTCAAATGCAAGTCGGATGCCTTGCGGTCCATGGCTATCCGGAGCAAATCATCGATGTTCATCGTCTATCCCTTGCTCGGCGCGCACGGCCCAGAGCACCCTTCGCTCCGCACTAACCTGTGGCACACGAATCATCCGCCTCAGGCGGACGGTGGAAGCTTGGCGAAAGTTAGCATGAGGCCCTTAGACGTACAATCGGGGCAGCTACTTAGTAGACATTACTTTCGGTCACTTCACCTGCACTCGAACATCGAATAAGTATGGAAAGTGACAGCCCGCATACGTCTTCGGCTCGGCCCCCTGCCTATATACCCCGTGTTGTGGTAATCGGCGGCGGCTTCGGCGGACTTAAAGCCGCTCTCGGTCTAGCGAAAGCGAATGTCCGCGTTCTGCTGCTCGATCGCAAGAACCACCATACATTCCAGCCGTTGCTGTATCAGGTCGCATTGGCCGCTTTATCGCCGGCAGACATTTCGGCGCCGATTCGCAGTGCTCTACACGGCAAAAAGAATGTTGAGGTCCTGATTGGAAACGCCATCGGCTTTGATCTCGAGCGCCGCGTCATTAACCTGGAGGGCGGCGACTATGTCGTTTACGACTACCTGGTCCTGGCCACTGGCGCGACCCATTCCTATTTCGGACATGATCACTGGGAAGCTTTTGCGCCGGGTTTGAAAAGCCTGGAAGATGCCACTGAAATCCGCCGGCGCGTGCTCCTGGCATTCGAGCTGGCGGAGCGCGAGTCGCTGCTCGATGGTATTCAGCGACCGCTGAATTTCGTGATCGTGGGTGGCGGCCCGACCGGGGTAGAACTCGCCGGAGCGATCTCGGAAATCGCCCGGCACGTGCTCAGCAGAGATTTCCATGGCACCGACCCTCGTCGTGCGCGGGTGATCTTGTTAGAAGGCGGTCCACGCGTATTGCCGGCGTACGCCGAAGATTTATCGGCCAGCGCGCAAAAACAGCTCGAACAGCTCGGAGTTGAAGTCCATACGAGCACCATGGTCACGAATGTGGAGCCGGGCGCGGTGTGGGTTGGCGACGAACGCATCGCTTCAGCAGTCACCTTGTGGGCCGCCGGAGTGAAGGCTTCACCTTTGGGCCAGGCGCTCGGCGCGAAAGTTGATCGTAGTGGGCGCGTCTTCGTGAACAATCGTCTAAATATCGAATCGCATCCGGAGATCTTCGTAATCGGTGACCTCGCACACTTCGAGCAAGATGGAGCACCTGTGCCCGGAGTCGCCCCGGTTGCGATCCAGATGGGCCAATACGTTGCTAAAGAGATCAGGCGACGCATCTCCGGAGAGCCGAGCCAGGCCTTCAGCTATTGGGACAAAGGCAGCATGGCGACCATCGGCCGCAGCAAAGGCATCGCCCAGATCGGGAAAATTCACCTCTCTGGATTCCTCGCGTGGTCAGCCTGGCTATTTATCCACCTGATCTACCTGATTGGGTATCGCAATCGATTCTTTGTCCTTTTGAACTGGGCTTGGCAATACTTGAGCTGGCAGTCCGGCGCCCGGCTCATAACCGGGAGCAACGTCTTGCCCGGATGGCAAGAGCACCATGAACCCGCCGAGGAGCAAAAGCAGGGCGTTGGGTAGACGCAACAGACGCCTGGGGTAGTCGGTGGTGACGCCGCCTCTGCAGCGGCTACGCATCTTGAGATCGGCATTGTGATTGACCCGGAGCTGGCCATTCGGCCATTTCTCGGCTCCACGCCTACCGAAGCCGGTTCTGTTGCTTGCTGGTTGCCAAACTCGGCAAACTACCTATTGTTCAATCAGGTACCTCGGTAACGTCGCGAACCATTCCACGGTTTCTATGGATTTCGTTCCTTTTTTTCCGGCTTCTTCCGCTAGTCACGCCGCTGGTTCCTGTTCTTCTGGTTATTGCTCCCGCTGAAACAGGCGTCCTATAATCCAACTGCTCTGGAAGTATCTTCTCCGTCAGGATTAGAAGCTCGGGTGAAGCCACGGCGAGCGCCGAAAAGAACGACATAGAGCGCTAACTGTCGTGGAATGAGGTTCTTGTCGGAACCGGATCGGCCTGCAATTAGGCCTCTGGAGAAGGAATGAACAAGCGCCTGGTTTCAATCCTATACGTCGTTTTGCTGCTCGTCGGCTTCAGCCCGGCCACGCACGCTCAAGGCATCGTCGCCACTTACACCAGCGACGGCCGCCTAGTGTACGAGAACGCCCCGGAAAAGGCCGCAGAGCCGGCCCGTCCGAAGGACTCCGGCATGTTCTATTGGAGCAACCGGGAGAGCCGCTGGAAGCCGGTGCCTCCGATGTACTCGCATTCGATGAAGGCTGCGCACTCGGCGGCCAATGAGGTTCGGCGTCTGCTGCGTGAAGCGGCATTCAGAGATTCCCGTTTTATGGCAGCTGGCAACGCTCTGCTCGCTGCCTCGCAACAGCAGGTACCCAGCTCAAATTCCGCATCGATACTGCGCAGCAAACTCGACGTGCCGCCCACCGCGGGCGACACACAAATGATCGACAGGATCGTCGAAGAAACCGCGATGCGGCACGATGTCGATCCCAATTTGGTACGCGCAATTATCAAAGTTGAATCGAACTTTAATCCGCAGGCGCGTTCTAGCAAAGGCGCGATTGGCCTGATGCAGCTCATGCCGACAACGGCGAAGTCACTGAACGTGACCAATCCATACGACCCGGCGCAGAACGTCGACGCCGGCGTGCGGCATTTTAAGCAACTGCTCGATTCCTATCACGGGAACGTCGAGCTCTCTCTGGCGGCGTACAACGCGGGCAGCACGGCGGTGCAACGGAGCCGGGGCATCCCGCGATATCGAGAGACTCAGAATTACGTAAAGCGCATCACGCAGCTGTACGCATCCAACAACACACGCCAGTTCACAATTGGCCACCCGCTGGAGTTCAAGCGGGACGCCGAAGGACATCTGTCGGTAAGCGATATCGAGTAGGGTTCATGGCCGCTTCCCTGCTCTGGCCGGCAGTAACATGGCTGTAAGACGCCTCATCCGGGGGCGGAGACAGGGATGAAGAGAGCATCAGGGAACTTCAGCGGATCTGTTCGTCAATTCTCCATCGCGGCACTGCTCGCTTCCAGCCTTTTCCTGATCGCAAGTCCAGCGCACGCAGCTAGCGTTGCGCGCAAAAAGCACCTCTCGCTGGAGCAGTACCACAAGGCCCTGCAGATGCGCGAAGCGCTCCGCGGACGACCTGAGTCGCAGCGCAGTCCCGAAGATTACGAGCGGGTCATCGATGCATTTCGCAAGGTCTATCACATAGCTCCAACGTCGACTCGCGCCGATGCCAGCGTGCTCGCTGTTGGGGATCTGCTCACGGAAAAAGCTCGGCTAGAGGATGACGAAAAGGGCTTCAAATCCGCCATTGGTCAATATGAATTCCTGACGCGCGAATATCCGGGCAGTAAGTATCGCTTCGAAGCTCGTTTGAGCATTGGCCAGATCTATCGTGAGGACCTCGACGACAACGACGCCGCAAAAGCCACATTCGAAGATTTCCTGAAACGGTACCCGCACCATCCCCTCGCCGAAAACGCCAAAGCCGCCCTGCGCGACATGGACGATGAAGCCAAACATCCTGTGCGCAAGCATTCGGAAAGCGAGAAAGAGCTGGTTTCATCGGCGAAACGTAGCGAGTCACACGAAGATCGAGACGCTCAGCAGGATGAGGAACAAACAAAGGCCAAGCCTGCTGCTTTGAAGGCCACGACGGCCAAGCACAAGGGCGTTCCCCTGGTCACAAGTTTGCGCTACTGGTCGACTCCGGATTACACGCGCATCGCAATCGATGTTGGCGATGAGATCAAGTACGAAGCTGGACGCGTCCCCTCGCCAGATCGAATTTACTTCGATCTCTACGGCAGCCGCCTGGCTTCCGAGTTGATGGGCAAGAGCTATGACATTCACGATGGTCTGCTCAAGAAAGTCCGTGTGGCACAGTACAAGCCCAACATGGCGCGCGTAGTGCTCGAAGTCGATAATCTCGCCGAATACTCCGCGTTCCTGCTGCCGAACCCCTATCGGCTGATCATCGACGTTCACGGCAGAAAGCCGGCAACGCAAACACAAACAGCCAAGGCACAGGAATCCGAGTCCAATTCCGACGAAAATTCAAATTCTTTGACTGGCGTGCCGCAGTCGCGGTCGGCGAAAGCTCAAAGCAAAACGATTGCGGAAAAGAAAGAACCTGCTACTGCTACGGTTTCAAATGCCGCTGACTCAACGCAAACCGAAGCCGCGCAATCGAGAAAGCTGCCACTCGCTCCGCGAGCTGAAGTGCCGCTGCAAACTTCGGATCTCGACGTCTCGGAAATCGCTTCCTTGAGCGATGACCCTCAGCAGGTCAAGGCCACGAGTAAGCCGACGAGTGGACCAGTGGTCGAGACAGTCGCGAAACGTGAGCCAGAGAAGAAGGCGCCAGATTCCGTCGAAGTTGCGTCGGCGGCTAAGAAGGGGCAGTCCAAAAAGGGAAAGCATAAATCGGCAGCAATGCTGGCGAACGTGCACGAAGCCGCGCCGACAGCCGATGGCGATCTTTCGCTTATTCGCGCGCTCGGTCTGAAGATCGGCCGGATCGTGGTCGATGCCGGTCATGGCGGGCACGACACGGGAACCATCGGTCCTAATGGCCTGCTCGAGAAGGACCTCGTTCTCGACGTGGCGCTGCGCCTGGGCAAGCTGCTCGAAGATAAGCTCGGCGCCGATGTCGTATACACGCGTAAGGACGACACCTTCATTCCCCTGGAAACGCGCACGGCTATCGCGAACCAAAACGAAGCTGATCTATTCATCTCCATTCACGCAAACTCCAGCCCTGATCCTTCCGCACGAGGCGTGGAAACCTACTATCTCAACTTCACGCGTTCTCGCGACGCGCTCGAAGTGGCTGCGCGCGAAAATGCCGTTTCGGAGACTTCCGTTCACGACCTGCAGGATCTGGTGAAGAAAATCGCGCTGAAAGAGAAGATCGACGAATCGCGCGAGTTCGCCGCCACTGTCCAGAAATCGCTCTATGCAGGCGAAGCAGCCAAGAACCCTGGAGTGAAGGATCGCGGAGTCAAGAAGGCTCCGTTCATTGTGCTGATTGGCGCCAATATGCCGTCGATCCTCGCGGAAATTTCTTTTGTCAGCAATCCGAAGGACGAACGCAAACTGCGCACGCCCGAGTACCGCCAGCGCATCGCCGAGTCTCTGTATCGAGGAGTCGCGCGCTACGCACAGGGGCTAAGCGGAGTTAAGGTCGCCAGCGCCAAAGAGCCGGCGACAGCGGGGCAGTGAAGAAGCTTCTGAGCTGCTAAGCTGCTTAGCTTCTAAGCTGACCTTTCCTGGAGCCGCATTTATCGCATCAACTCAGGTGTCGAGAACCTTTGTGTGGTAGGGTACGGTCCGTGTTGGCTCAGAAGCTGAGGAGCTTAGTAGCTTAGAAGCTTAGCCTAGAAGCTGCTGTTCCGAATCCTCGCTTCTCTTCGTGGTGTCTAATAAACTGGGTTTAGCGGCTCTTTCCCCTCGACTCAGGTTTCATGCAATTTTTCGCCAAAATTCTCGCGCCACTTCTGCTGCTTGCTTCTGCGTTCGCCGCAGCCGACTCTCAGTTTCTTCCTAAAGCATTTGCTGGTTGGCAGCAGGACACATCTTCCGTTAAGACCAGCACTAACCCTGCCGATGCCGATGCGAGCAATGCCGCGGTCCTGAAAGAGTACGGCTTCACGGATGTCGAATCTTCCGCGTACGCGAAAGACGGGGATCGCAAACTGACGGTTCGCGCTGCTCGATTCACTGACGCTACCGGCGCGTATGGCGCATACACGCTCTACAGCCAGCCAGGAATGCAGACTGAAGAAATTGGCCGGCATGGCGAATCCGCCGGCGATCGCGTTTTATTCATGCAGGGCAATATCGTGATCGAAGCGAAATTCGATCATGTGAACGCGATGTCTGCAGCGGAAATGCGAGAGCTCGCGGGCGATTTGCCCGAGCCCACATCCAATCTGGCGCAGCCTCCTGGATTGCCGCGATGGCTCCCAGAGCAGCAGTTCGTGCAACATTCAGTGAAGTTTGCCGTTGGACCAAAATCGTATGATTCTTCCGGAGCGGCCCTCCCGCCTTCAGCCATCGATTTCGCCAAGAGCCCCGAGATTATTACTGCCCTCTACCGAACCGACGCGGGGAATGCGCGGCTCACTCTCATCTCGTATCCGACGCCGCAGATCGCGGGCACCCAACTGCGCGCAATCGAGCAGAATCGGTCTGCATTGCAACAAAGCGCAGGGGACTTCCAGATCAAACGTAGCGGTCCGCTTTTAGCGATCGTTAGTGGCGCGTCGAAAGCGGACGCACAATCGTTGCTTGCCTCCGTCAATTACGAAGCAGAGGTTACCTACAACGAACCAACCTATCTTTCGAAGAAGGACAATATCGGGAATCTGATCGTCGCGGTGTTCGCACTCGTGGGAATCATTCTCGCGGTCGCAATTGCATTCGGCATTGCGTACGGGGGCCTGCGCGTGTTGCTCAAACGGTTTTATCCGGATAAGTTCGTAGACCGCCCGGAGGACACGCGCGTGATTACCCTCAATCTGAATGATTGAGCCAAAAACCAGTCTAAGTTGCTGAAAACAAGATAGATTGGCTGCTTCGGTGGAAAAATTGCGCCATCTTCTGTCACATTTCCGATTTGGGAACAATTTTTGTAAGTTATTGATTTATAAGGGATTTGTTCCGGAAAAATCGCTTGACACCCCCTGCCGTCAACCATAAGATTTCGTCCAGAAAGTTCTGATGGCTTTGCCTCCGTTGGAACTATTCTCCCTTGAAAGAGAAGGCCGCCTATTGCCGGGCGGCCTTTTCGCTTTGCGGAGAAAGGCGAACCGGAAGATCACGAAGTCGACACAACAAGGTCACGGAGAACTTCGCTCTCGTTGCCGAAAAATCTCCCACGCTTTCGCGTATTTCCAGCTTACGTAAACGTTGTGATACCAGTGCAGGAGAAAGCCTTCGCGGCCATCGAGGAATCCGCCGCGAAAGAAATAATTCCAGACAAAGTTGAGCACCGGCCGCACACGTACATTCATGACGAACCAGATCAGTGAGCTTCTGACGCGACGTTCACGTATCAACACCTCGGCAGCGAGCGTCGAATATCGATTCATCGTTTCAATGTATCCAGCGAGTGTGGGATACGCATGGTGGATGAGATCGCCGCTGAGTGTCGCTGTTGGGCCATTCACGCGCATGGTTTCGTGCACAGCGCGCTCGACGAACTCACCTGTACCACGTCTGAAGAGACGTAACTTTTTATCGGGATAGAAGCCGCCGTGACGAATCCACCGGCGTAAGAAAAAATTTCGACGTGCGATGAAGTATCCATTGAGTGTTGAAGGCGCTCCGCTGACCGTGATGACTCGTCGGATGTTAGTGCTCAGCTCCGGCGAAACTTCTTCATCTGCATCCAAGGAAAGCACCCAATCGCAGGATCCTTTCGCGATTGCGGAGTTCTTCTGCGTGGCGTAGCCCTTCCATTCTTCTTCGAACACTCTGGCGCCGTGTTGTCTCGCAATTTCTATCGTGCGGTCGGTCGATCCGGAATCGACGACGATGCGCTCTTCAGCCCAACCAACGCTCTCCAAAGTGCGCGCGATGTTCGCTTCTTCGTTCTTGGTGATGATCACCACGGACACACTCATGCGCGCTCAAGCATAACTGAGTACCGCGTGAAGCATTCACTCGTGAATGCACAAACGTGAAGCCGGCCGCCCTCGGCCGGGTGTTTGATGGAGACTCACAGAATCTGGGCACAACGAAATAACGGGAGTTGAACCGAAGGCCTTTCCCCCAAAATAAGCAAAACCCGGCCGAGGGCGGTCGGCTCCACGTAAAAGAAAAAGGAGACTCGCGTCTCCTTTTTTCCTTCCTGGAATTTCACTCAGTGGCGACCGCCTCCACCGCCCCCGCCGCGTGGTCCACCCCGGCGATGGTGACGACGCCCTCGGCCACCGCGTCCGCCGCCTCCGCCTTCACGACGGCCTTGACCACCTCCGCCGCCTTGTCCGGCATGCGCAGGTTCGCCTTCCGCACGATTGAAGTTCGGTTCGCCTTCTTCCTCCTCGAAGTCGGCTCCGCCTTCGATGGTGATGCTCTCGCCGCCACCGCCGTTCGGAGTCACGTGTTCAGGATGATGTCCATCACCCTCGTGGCTCGCCGGAGCCGCGCCGCCAGCCTGTCCGGCCATCTTGGCGCGTTGTTCTTTCAAGATCGCCTTGCGCGAGAGCTTGATACGATTGCCTTCGATAGCCAGGACCTTCACGAGGATCTGATCGCCTTCATGCAGCTCGTCGCGAACGTCTTTAATGCGATGTTCGGCGATTTCGCTGATATGCAGCAGTCCGTCGGTTCCAGGAAAGAGTTCGACGAACGCTCCGAAGTCTGCGAGACGTACAACTTTGCCGAGATATGTCTTTCCTACTTCGGGAGTCGCAGTGATGTCGCCGATGATCTGCAACGCTTTGCTCATCGCTGCTTCATCGCTGGAGGCGACGTTTACGCGACCGGAGTCTTCGACGTCGATCTTAACGCCCGTCTGCTCAACGATGCCGCGGATCACCTTGCCGCCCGGGCCAATGAGATCGCGAATCTTATCGACAGGAATTTGCAAGGTGTGAATACGCGGCGCAAACTTCGAGACGGCGGAACGGGCTTCCGGCAAAGCCTCCTGCATTTTGTCCAGAATGAACAGCCTGCCCTCGCGCGCCTGCTCCAGCGCTTCGCGCATGATCTTTCCAGTGATGCCGGAGATCTTGATATCCATCTGCAGGGCGGTGATTCCCTGCCGTGTCCCGGCGACTTTGAAGTCCATGTCGCCGTAGTGATCTTCGGCTCCAGCAATGTCCGTAAGGATTGAATAATCCTCGCCTTCTTTCACTAAGCCCATTGCAATTCCAGCGACAGGAGCTTTGATGGGAACGCCGGCGTCCATTAGCGAAAGAGCAGCTCCGCAGACGGAAGCCATGGAAGATGAGCCGTTCGATTCGAGAATGTCGGAGACTACGCGCATGGTATACGGCCATGCTGTCTCATCCGGCAGAACCGCTGTGATCGCTCGTTCGGCGAGCGCTCCGTGGCCGACTTCGCGACGGCCCACTCCGGTCATGCGTCCGGTCTCACCGACCGAGAATGGCGGGAAGTTGTAGTGCAGCATGAAATTCTTTTTCTTCTCGCCTTCGAAGTTTTCCAGGCGCTGCACGTCTTCAGAAGTGCCGAGTGTGGTGGTTACCAACGCCTGTGTTTCGCCGCGCGTGAAGATCGCCGAACCGTGCGTGCGTGGAAGCACGCTGGTTTCAATCGTGATTGGGCGGATCTCGTTGAACTTGCGCCGGTCAGGACGTACGCGATCTTTCGTGACCTGCTCGCGGAAAAGCCGCTCGCGCAGCACTTCGTAATAGTTCTCAAGCTTATCTGCGGCAGCTTCGTCGCCTTCGGGCAGCTTGCTCTTAAGTTCTTTCTTGATCTCAGCGACTTTCGTGTAGCTCTCGATCTTTGGGTACTTCTTGGTATCGAGCGCATCTGCAAGCTTCGCCCCGACTTTCGATTTGAGCTCGCGATAGTAGCTTTCATCGAATTCGGGAGCAGTAAGCTGCCGCTTCTGCTTTCCAGCGCGCGAGGCTAAATCGCTGATCGTGGCGCAAATCTTCTTGATCTCGCCATGCGCGAACTCGATGGCATCGACCACGCGATCTTCCGTGACTTCCTTCGCGCCGGACTCGATCATCACGATGCCGTCTTTGGTGCCAACGACCATGATGTTGAGCTGACTTTCGCGCATCTCGGCATAGCTGGGATTCACGACCATCTGGCCGTTCACCAGTCCGATGCGCACTGCGCCGACGGGTCCGCCAAACGGAATGTCCGAAAGCGTAATCGCGCAAGAGGCGGCATTGATCGCGACAACGTCGGGATCGTTGTCGGTGTCGGCTGACAACACCAGCGCGATCACCTGAGTTTCATTCTTGAAATAGTCGGGGAAGAGAGGACGGATGGGACGATCGATCTGGCGGGCAGTGAGAATTTCGCGTTCACTCGGGCGGCCTTCGCGCTTAATGAACCCGCCGGGGATGCGTCCGCCGGCGTAGGTGTACTCGCGATAGTCAACGGTGAGTGGGAAGAAATCCTGTCCTTCACGCGGTTCAGGCGCGGCCACTGCCGTGGCGAGGATAACGTTATCGCCGATTCTTACCAGCGCGGCGCCAGGCGCCTGTTTGGCCAAACGGCCAGTTTCAAATTCGAGTCGCTTACCGCCTGTGAGTTCAACGGTTGCGTCTTGCTTCATGGATTCCTCTTTTCGTGGAGCGCTGCCAGCGGGCAGCGTTGGGGAGCATTGATTGAGCGGAAAGGCATACCGCCTTCGCTAAGGCGAAGCCGGGTTGTGAGGCGGAACGGAGAGACCGCCTGGACGAACGGATATCGACCGAAGCTCGGCATCATGCGTGCGCTCGGGATGGGAAAAGGCCGATTCTGCGCGGGAAATCTGGTTTAAGTCGTCCGGGTCGAGATCGCTCGATTTACGAACGGCGGTGCGAGAATGGGCCGCCCCAGGTCCTGCTACTTGCGGATGCCGAGTTTGTGGATTACGTCCTTGTAGCGCTCGGAATCGTAGTTCTTGAGGTAGTCGAGCAGGCGACGACGCTTGCTGACCATCATCAGGAGACCGCGGCGGGAGGCGTGATCCTTTTGGTGCGTCTTAAAATGGTCCGTCAATTGACCGATTCGCTCGCTGAGCACCGCAATCTGGACCTCGGGGCTACCGGTGTCGTTATCGTGCGTGCGGAACCGGGTAATGACGTCTGTTTTACGCTCTCTAGCTAACACTGAAGCTGGTGACACTCCTATAGTTTTCGAGTCGTTTAAGTCTCTCTAGCAGAGTAACATGGGGCCGCTTTTTTGCACAAACGGCAGGATTCACCACGGAGCCACGGAGAGCACGGAGGTTGTTGGGTTGTGTCATTCCGAACCGCCGGTTTTGGCGGTGAGGAATCCCTATGAACTTCCAGAATTTCTCGATCGAGCTATTTACGTTATCCGCTTGGCTATGTTGCACACCGAACGAATCCACTGAAGATTTCCGAACGTTATAGGGATTCCTCACCGAGATACTGCCGCGGTTCGGAATGACACAACCCAACAACCTCCGTGCTCTCCGTGGCTCCGTGGTGAAATTGGCTCTATCCAGGCTCCAGCGAAGTCGCAAACGAGTCCAGCGAAAGTGACCGCAGCAGGTTGCGCCTCATGCCGCGTTCTACCTCGGCCAGACGCTGAGATGCATTGACGATCCATTCAAAGTCGACCGACTGCGAGATTCTGCTTAGCTCTCCCTTAATATCCGTGTTGCGCACCAATTCAGGGGTGCCGGACTTTAGCATGAGCAGATCTTCGAGCAGCGCATAGAGCGTGCGTAGCAGACGGTCGGTCTGCTCTCGCCCATCTGCACCGGCGCGGTAAGTTTCTGTCACTTTGAACAGCTCGCTGTGATCGTTACCTGCAACCGCACTGCGCAGAATTGTCAACGCATGGCTGCGCGCTTCAACATACTCCTCGAGCTTGAAACTGAGAGCACGCCCCATGGCTCCGTTTGAAAGCCGCGCGATCAGCTCTCGTTGCGGAGGTTTCAGCTCCTTGCGCGAGGTGGCAATCGCCGACTCGAGTTCGGAAACGGGAAGCGCACCTAAATTGAAAGTCACACAACGCGAGCGAATAGTCGGCAGCAACTCTCCAGCATTCGTGGTAAGCAGAATCAGGCTGGCATACTCCGGAGGCTCTTCGAGGACCTTCAGCAGAGAATTCGCGGCCTCTTTCATGAATGACGATTCCGTGAAGATGACAATTTTGTGGCGCGCTTCGACCGGCTTGTAGAAGACGGAATCGATTACCTGCCGCACCTGTCCAACTTTGATCAGCATCTGCGGCGGATCCGGAGGAACGACCAGAACTTCCGGATGTGTCTGAACCATGATGCGGGCTTCACGCTTGTCCGCCTCGCGCATGCCTTCACGCGTTTCGACAGCTTCGGCAAATCTTGCATCCAGATCGTCGGCTTCAGCAATGCGCGTGCAATTGCTGCATCGGCCGCAGAAGTCGGGCAAGCCTTCAGACTGCGGCTGCTCAAGGCAATTGAGTGCCTTGGCGATCATCTGCGCCAGTGTGTATTTCCCTGCCCCTTCCGGACCGGCAATGATTACGGCATGAGGAAAGCGTCCACGCGCGATCATCTCGCGAATACGTGTGACAGTCTCGACGTTGCCGCGGAAATCTTGGAAGGACACTAGGCGCGACTCCCGACCGCAGCAGGTAGCTTGGTCTTGCGATTTCCCAGATGAGGAAAACGTTTGTCGATGATCTTCAGAATCTCTGATTCGACCCCCTGAATCGTCCCCGGCGCAATCCGTACGACACGTTTTCGCTCGCGGCGGGCAATGCTCTCGAAGCCCTTCTGCACCCGGCGAAAAAAGGCAGCATCTTCGGCTTCGAATCTGCCTTCCGCTGAATCGCTGGTCTTGTTGCGATTGCGCGCGCGATTCACGCTGGCGTTAACGTCCGTATCGAGCAAGAGTGTCAAATCGGGCCAGAGGTCGCGGCAGAGCTCGCGATGCAAATTCAAAACCAACTCAGATCCGAGCCGCCGACCGTAACCCTGATAAGCTTCGGTACTATCGGTGTATCGATCGCACAAAACTATCTTTCCCATTTTGAGTGCAGGCTGAATGACTTCTTCCACATGCTGAGCACGATCGGCAAACATCAGCGCGAGTTCTCCGGAAGAAGACAAACCAGCAGTTCTTGAATCGAGCAGGATCCCTCGAATGCGCTCACCGATCGCACTGCCGCCTGGCTCCCGCGTAGCCAGAACATCCAAGCTTCGAGCTTTGAGATTCTCCGCCAGGCGCGCAAGCTGGGTGGTTTTTCCGCAGCCATCAAGCCCTTCAAATGTAATGAATATGCCGCGGCCTGAGCGCATGGCAAGAGTCTAGCATCGGCTGTGATGCGCACATGGGAGCGCCCATCGTGCTAGTATTTCGCGCACAACTTGGAGGAGTTATGCCAAGACTTGGCGATGACATCGACGATTACTGCTCACGCTGCAAGCGCACCACAGATCACTCGGTCGTGACCATGGCCGGAGAAGAAGTCCAGAAGACCCGCTGCCGAACCTGCGGCAGCGAGCACTCTTATCGCAACAACAAAGGCGGAAAGAAAGAGATGAGTGCTCAGGACGCTTTCCAGAAAGTCCTCTCCAGCGTGACCGGTCAAATGCCAGAAAAACGGAACCGTCGCCGGTAGGCGATGGGCCGGAGATGGCCGTAAGGCCATCTCCGGACAAACGATGCTGCGACAGAAACCGGAATCGCAGCCGCCACGCAAGCCGTAGCCCCACCGGCTGCCGCCGGCGGGTCCGTCACTGCCTCGCAAACTCCCGTGCCGCAGCAATCCGCCGCGATACTGCCGGGTGTGAGTGGAACAAAATCTCCACGAGCCGCGAGGGCGTCTTCTCCGATAGATTCTGCGCGCTCAGCTTATCCATTGCCGTGATAAAGGGATCCACGCTCGGCACCGATGTCCAACAATACCGGTCGGCCTGACGCTCATTGAATCGCGAATACGCATTGAGCGCAGGCAACAGGATCAACGAAAGCGCTGCGGAAACCAGAGCAAGCAGAGGCAGGTTGGCGAAATCAGAAAGTGTAGAAAACATGCGTCCCGGACCGGTCGCATAGCGCAGCGCCTCATTTGCTGCCCAGAATCCCACAAACGTGACCGCCATCTGCAGCACGATGCTCTTGAAGATGTGTCCGTGTACATGGTGTCCGAGTTCATGCGCGAGCACGGCTTCGATCTCGTCATCGGAATAGTTCTGCAACAGGGTGTCCGCCAGAAT
Source organism: Terriglobales bacterium (assembly GCA_035764005.1). Lineage (NCBI taxonomy): Bacteria > Pseudomonadati > Acidobacteriota > Terriglobia > Terriglobales > Terriglobales bacterium. The sequence continues at coordinate 4,185 of DASTZZ010000010.1, read as the reverse complement.
AATGCGGCGCGTGTTGCCAAGACCGGTTAGTGCGGCGTTCGCCTTCTTACTCTTTTCCGATAACTTCCATTCGTAAACGCCGCGAACGTGCGTTCCCGCGCGCTCACCCAGTCGCACAAGTCTGTCGCGCAATGCCTGATTCTCCAGCGGAACAAATTTGTAAAAGATGGGAAAGAGGATCACAGGCGCAAGCTGCGCAAAGATCACGAACAAGGCTGTAAAGGCCGCCCAGGAGATTAGCCACCAGTGTTCCGGTGAGCTGCGAATAATCCAGTACACCAGCTCAGCAAGCAGCGAAATCAGAACCAGTCCCACCAGCCAGCCCTTGAGCTCATCGACGATCCACGCTCCTGTGCTCTGGTTGGAAAGATGAAAGCGATGCTCGAGACGGAAGCTGTAGATATCCAGCGCGAGGCTCAGTCCTTTGCTGATAATCGTGAGCAGCAGCACGTAGAAGAAAAGCGCGAGTACATAGTGCTGGCGGCCCATTCGAAGCGCAACGTCGCGCAAATCGCCCGTCCAGCCGGTCGCGAGCAGCACGATGAGGAACACAATTCCGAGCGACGTGTCGAATACAGAGAGCCAGCGGCGAATGCGGCTGTATTGCCGCGCTTCGGGAGTGTCCTCGCTCTGCGCGTGAGGTGGAGTTACGGTTTGTGTGTTTTCCGCGATCGTCATGAGGTCTTTTTTGTCATTCCGAACGCCCGCTTTTGGCGGAGGAATCCCTATCGACAATCACAGTCTCAGGTTTCACGAGTGAATCCACCATCTTCGCCAGCAATAGGGATTCCTCACCGCCAAAGTCAGGCGGTTCGGAATGACAATCGAACAGACTCCAGTGTCAGTGCGAAGAAGCATTTACCGCGCCGCTGTTCCCGCCAGCTCGCCCTCATACACAAACGCCTCAGCCGACTTGAGCAACTGCTGCACAACTTCCGGCGAGCCTGCCTCCGAGTACACGCGCAGCAACGGCTCGGTCCCCGACGCTCGCAGCAACAACCAAGATTCCGCAGGAGGCGCCGCCGTACCGGGCTTCCCCTTCGGAGCGTCCAGGAAGAACTTCACACCGTCGAGTGTTTCGACGCGCAGCGCTTTGTATCCGCCGATCTCGCTTACGCCGCTGCGCGCGCGGCTAATCGCCGAATCTTTCAGCTCGTTGGGAATGTGCATGTCGAGACGCGCGTAATAATGCTCGCCGTACTTGTCCTGCAGATCCTGCACGAGCTGCGCCAGCGTGCGCTTCTCTTCGGCCATCACATTGGCGATGAGCAGCGCGTTCAGAATGCCGTCCCGTTCCGGCAGGTGCCGCGTGATGCCAATTCCGCCTGACTCTTCCCCCCCAACGAGAATCTCGCGTTCCAGCATGAGGTCGCAGATGTTCTTGAATCCGATGCCGCACTCATGCAATTTGCGTCCGTGCTCAGCCGCGATGCGATCAAGCATCTTCGTCGTGTTGAACGCGCGCACCACTTCGCCTGGCCACTTCTTGCGTTCGAGCAGCCACCGCAGCAGGATCGAATAGATCTTGTGCGAATCGACGTAGCTGCCGTCTTCCGCGACGGCGCCGATACGATCGGCGTCGCCATCGGTGATCAGCCCGCCATGGCAGCGCTCGCTAACCACCATCTCCTGTGCCATGCGCACGTGCGGCTCGATCGGCTCAGGATTGATTCCCGGAAAAAGAGGATTCACCTCGGATCGAATCTCCACGTGCTTGATTCCGCGCTCGGCGAAGATGCCTGCGAGCACGCCGCGTCCGGCTCCGTACATGGAATCGATGAGAAACTTGAAACCGGCAGAGCTGATTTTGTCGAGATCGGCAAACTTCTTGATTGCTTCGATATAGGGAGCTTTGAAATCCGTGTCGGTGATCGTTCCCTTCTTGGAACTGCCGGCAACAGGCTTATCCAGTTCGGCTTCGATCGCCTGCATGATGGACGGACGTCCCGAGCCACCGTAGTAAGCCTTGTACTTCACTCCATTCCAGTTGAAAGGATTGTGGCTGGAGGTAATCATCACTCCGCCGGCGGCTCCGAAATGCTTTACGCCGAAGGAAAGGGCGGGAGTTGGCGTGTAGTCATTCGCCAGGCGGACATTGATGCCAGCCGAGGCGAGCACATCAGCGACAGTCTGGGCGAACATGCGCGAGCCAAAGCGTGTGTCATAGCCGACGACCAGGCCTCGGCTGCTGTCTTCGTTCTTCAAGACATAATTAGCGATGGCCGAAGCGGCTCGGCGAACGTTCGCGACGGTGTAATCCTCGGCGATCACGCCTCGCCAGCCGTCAGTCCCGAATTTGATTGGTTGCATAGAAGTGGTCGGCAAACCTTGTAGTTTAGTTGATCGTTCCATTTCACCCAACGGGCGCTTAGTTAGATGCAGAGCTGCTGGTTACCTCTCACCTCTTGGACATCAAAAACTTCCATCGGACACCAACCCATGCACATCGAAAACTAGGAACTCCCGATTGAAGAACTCAAGTATTGTTTTTGGACTTTCATTTTGCTTTTGTTTCGCCTAAGATAAATGCCGCTCTGTCCGGCGACTGAGTCGATGTGTGGATGATGAAGCCGAATCTGGATGACCAAGCTATGTCATTGGAAATGGAGTATTCGAACTGTCCGACTGCGGTCTTCACGAGCGTTCACAACGGGGATTCACGAGCACTTTGCTTTTTACTGCTGTAGTTGCAAAGGCTAATCACAAGATATGCTGATTCCAAAATCGGAATCACAATATGTTGTGTTTACCTTTATCGGTTTTGAGCACCTTTAGAAGCTCAAGACGCGTGTTTGCAGTCACTTAGGAAATCTTTGCGGGAAGGGGGGAGGGGGGAGGGGTACTCTCCGGAACCAGGATAACCGTTCGATGTCGAACTTAACCGTTGAAATCCCGAGTACTCTGGCTTGGGCTCATCCCCTTGTGCAGGAATGGTTTGTGCAGAAGTTCGGCACACCGACCGAGCCCCAGGAAGAGGGCTGGCCGCATATTCTGGCCGGGCACTCGACGCTGATCTCGGCTCCTACAGGGTCTGGAAAAACGCTCTCAGCGTTTCTCGCGTGCATCGATCGCCTCGTTCGCAAGGCGGTTTCCGGCGCGCTGGAAGACCGGATCGAGGTCCTCTATGTCTCTCCTCTGAAGGCGCTCGGCAATGACATTCAGAAGAACCTTGAACGTCCACTAGCGGAAATAGCAGAGCTTGCCGGCCAGCGCGGCTACCTCATGCCACAAATTCGAACCTTCGTCCGGACCGGCGACACTCCACCGGCGGACCGCCAGCGAATGCTCAAATCGCCTCCGCACATCCTGGTCACCACGCCTGAGTCGCTCTATATCCTGCTCACGGCGGAGCGAAGCCGCGAGCTACTGCGCGATGTTGAGACGGTAATCGTCGATGAAATCCATGCCATCGCCGACGACAAACGTGGCGCACACCTGGCCATTTCTCTTGAGCGGTTGGAGGCCCTGGCTCAGCGCAAGCCTGTTCGCATCGGCCTCTCGGCCACACAGAAGCCGATTGAATTAGTCGGTGAATTTCTCGCTGGATCATCAGGTAAGCCGGAGATCGTGAACGTCGGCCACAAGCGCAAGCTCGACTTTGCCGTGGAAGTACCGCCAAGTCCCCTCGCCGCAGTCATGACCAACGAAATGTGGGACGAGGTCTACGACCGCCTGGTGCAGCTCATCGAGCAGCACAAGTCCACGCTGATCTTCGTCAATACCCGCTCATTTGCCGAGCGCATCGCGCACGCTCTTGCCGACAAACTCGGCGAAGACGCCGTGGCTGCGCATCATGGCAGCCTTTCGCGCAAGTTGCGATTAAATGCAGAAAATCGTCTTCGCAAAGGCGAACTACGCGCGCTGGTCGCCACGGCATCGCTGGAACTTGGTATCGACGTCGGCCACATCGATCTCGTCTGCCATATCGGTTCGCCTCGATCGATTGCAGTAATGCTCCAGCGCGTCGGCCGCGCCGGGCACTGGCGAGGCGCGATTCCCAAAGGGCGCATCTTCGCCACTACGCGCGACGAACTGATCGAATGTGCAGCGTTGGTGCGAGCCATCGAATCGAGTGAACTCGACGCACTGATCATTCCTGAGTCTCCACTCGATGTCCTGGCGCAACAGATCGTTGCCATGTGCGCCGCAGAAGAATGGCCTGAGCGCCAGCTCTTCGAGGTACTA
>DASTZZ010000009.1 GCA_035764005.1 Terriglobales bacterium | reverse complement strand
TGACTTCTAGGAGCGGCTTGCAGTTCTCGACCGCCTTCTTGAAGAGCTTCAGGGCTTCGTCCCCGCCCTTCTGTTCGAGGTTCTTCATCGACTCGTAGAAGATCGATTGAGCGGTGCTCTTCTTGCCTTCGTACATCATCGAGTTCACGAATTTGGTGACCAAAGTCGAGTTGTAGATCGGATCTGCTGCAACTTCGCGCTTTGCTATGTGTCCTTTACGCGGCATGTGTCTTCACCTTCAAAAACTTAGGCCTTCGGCCTCTTGGCTCCATATTTGGAGCGGCTCTGTTTACGGTTCGCAACGCCGACCGTATCCAGCGTTCCGCGAACTACGTGATAGCGCACGCCGGGAAGATCTTTCACGCGGCCGCCGCGGATTAGCACGATCGAGTGCTCCTGCAGGTTGTGGCCGATGCCTGGGATGTATGTCGTGACTTCTATCCCATTGGTCAGGCGAACACGGGCTACTTTGCGCAGCGCTGAGTTCGGCTTCTTGGGCGTCTGGGTGTAGACGCGCGTGCAAACGCCGCGCTTCTGCGGCGACTCCTGCAGTGCCGGGCTGGCCGTTTTGTATCGCGGCGCTGTCCGGCCTTTGCGCACAAGCTGATTAAATGTCGGCAAATTCCACTCCTCAGGGCTTTCCGAGGCATCCGCCCTCTGCTGGCGGTCTGCAATTCACACTTCCGCGCAGCCGAACGCGACTGCGCACAAACTTAGTTCTGGCTGACCACCACCGAGCGGGGTCATACTCTCGCACTAAAAGCGAGAAATTGAACGACCTAGGGTTGAATGCCGACGGTGTCGCCAAGGATAAAGACAGGCGATCCGTTTCGTCACTCCCGGCCCGCATATCCCTCTTGGGAGAGGGCAGCGCAGGCATCGTCAGCGAGGAAGCCTCTGGCAGGTTGACCAGAGAACCGATTCGAACTAAAGCTCTACCGCTCTAGAAGAACTAAACTGACTCGCAGAACCATTCGAATATAACAAGCGGAGAACAAGGGCGTCAAATGGCGGAATCTCGACCCTGAACCGCGACTTCCCACCAGACTCTCGCGTCTAACCTATATATGCTCATCCCAAATCCTGGCCTTACAACTAGAGGTCGAGGAGTGTCTTCGTACGTCCGTCCCTCTTTATTCCAGCTCTTCCAGCTACTCTGCCTTGTAGCTATTAGTTCTCTGGGCATACTGCCGGCGCACGCTCAGCGAGGCGAAGGCGCCCTCGTAAAGACGCAGCCGAACGGCATCAGCGTGCAGGACATCATTAGCCGCTTTGCCGAGAAGGAAAAGCAGTTCCAGATGGCCCGCGAGCGCTACACCTACAAGCAATCCAATATCATCCAGACCCTCGACGGCGACACCGCCGACGGCGAGTACCGCCAGGATTGGTCAATTAATTTCGACAACCAGGGCAGGCGCACCATTACCGTGGACTACGCTCCAGCCGACACGCTCACGCGCATCTCGATGACCAGCGAAGATCTGAACGACATGCAGAACGTGATGCCCTTCGTTCTCACCACGGAGGAGATTCCCGACTACAACATTCTTTATCTGGGACAGCAGAAAGAAGATGAGCTGAACACTTATGTCTTCGACATTTCTCCCAAGCAAATCGACAAGAAACATCGACGCTTCGAAGGACGCATCTGGGTGGACAACCAGGACTTCCAGATCGTGAAGACCTACGGCAAATCGGTCCCCGACATCCACAGCGGTAGCCAGGAGAATCTGTTTCCGCGCTTCACCACCTATCGCGAGCAGATCGACAACGTCTACTGGTTCCCGACCTACACCAGCGCCGACGACACGCTTCACTTCAAGAGTGGCGACGTACGCATTCGCGTGATCATCAAGTACACGGATTACAAACGCTTCGGCTCTGAATCAACGATCATCTTCGACGGCCAGAAATTGCCGAATGCCACTCCGCAGTCTCAGCCGCCTCAGCAGCCGAAATAAAAGGGATTTTGAACACGGAGGGCACCCGAAACACGAAGGGGTGTTGGTGTGTCCTTTCAGTTAATGAATGCTGCCAGCTTTCGGGGCCATTCATGACGTCTTCTGAATAGTTGGTTGTTGATTCCGAGAGTGGCTGAGACCACGCATCCAAGAATGCTCTGTGACCTCCGTGACCTCCGTGTTCATTTCCGCGAAGCGGGCGTACACGTGATATTTTGTGTGCGTCGTGAGCGCTCCTCGATTCGTCTGTGTCACCAACATTCCGACTCCGTACCGGCTGTTTCAGTTCCGGCTCATGCATGGGCAACTTGCTGCGAGGACTTGGGACTTTCAAGTCTGGTTCATGGCTCCGTCAGAGCCAAATCGAAATTGGACATTCCAAGAGTCTGATTTCGATTTCCCGCACCTCTTCTTGCGCGGCGTGCATTGGAATGCGGCGAGTTCATCCTGCCATTTCAATCGCGAAGTCGTCTCTGTCATCCGCCGCACACGGCCTGAGGTTTTGCTGGTTGCGGGATCTTGGACGACACCAACCGTCTGGCTGACAGGAATGAGCAACAAATCAAAGATAAAAATCTTCTGGTCTGAATCACATCTTGCATCCATTCAACACAATGGCCGGATTTCTAGCCTGCTGCGCCGATTTGTCCTTGGACGTTTCAGCGAATTTGCGGTTCCGGGAATGCTTGCCAGGGAATATGTCGAGGCGTACGCACGGCCTGCGCGAATCCACAGTCTTCCCAATTTGGTCGATCCGCGGTTCTTTCGCGATCGCGTCGCGACGCTTCGGCAAACGCATCCATTGCAAGCGGGCCGGGGCCAGCGAACTCTTCTTCTCGTTGCGAGACTCGCACCGGAAAAGGGGATTCTGCAGTTTTTGCGCGGCATTCGGCTCCTGAAGAAAGATGAGCGCTCGCGATTGCGCATCGTCATTGCCGGAGACGGGCCGCAGAGGCGATTAATACAGGAACAGGCGCTTGATCTAGGGATCACGCTCTTGGGACACAAAGACCAGCGCGAACTCCTCAATTTGTACGCCGAAGCCGATGGGTTTTGTCTGCCATCGCTGTCGGATCCAAATCCGCTGGCGGTGATCGAAGCGCTTTGGGGCGGGCTGCCCTTGCTGCTGTCGTCGCGAGTTGGGAATCATCCCGAATGCCTAGTTCCTGAGCAGAACGGATTCCGGTTCGACCCACTCTCGCCGGAATCGATCGCGGGAGCAGTTTCAAAATGGCTTTTGCTCAGTCGACGAGAGTTGAATCATTTCGGGAATCGTTCGTTGGATATTGCTGAACGTGAGTTCAGTCCCGAAGCAGCGATTAGCCGGCTCCTAGATGAAGTACTTCCAAATCCAATCGCATCTATTGCTGACGATACGGATGGAAAACTGAGCTGTCGGCAAGCAGCGAGTTGACGCTATGGGCGAACCGCTCGTGGTTTATGGTGCAGGAGGACACGGCAAAGTCGTCGCTGAGATTCTGCTCGCAGGTGGGCAGCAGATTGCAGGCTTTCTCGACGATAATCCGGCGCTCAGCGGTTCACGTGTGCTGGATTTTCCCGTCTTCGGTGCTGCTGAATGGTTGGAGAAGAATGCATCCGCAAGGGTGGCGCTCGGGATCGGCAACAATTCGCAACGCGAACGCGCGGCTCAGCAGATAACAAGGTTCGGCTGCAAGCTGATCACCGCCATTCATTCAAGTGCCACCATCGCTCGCAGCGCAAGGGTCGGCTGTGGCGTCGTGATCATGGCGTCAGCAGTGCTAAATTCGGAGTGCCACATTGGTGATGGTGTAATCATCAACACCGGCGCGATCGTCGAACATGATGTGAAAATCAATCGGTATGCACATCTCGCACCGCGCTGCGTCACGGGCGGTGGTGTGGAGATTAGCGACTTCGCCCAAATTGGGATTGGCGCAGTTGTGCTTCCCGGGAAGCGCATTGGCGCGCATGCAGTGATTGGAGCAGGAGCGGTAGTAACTGATGACATTCCCCCCAACGTGGTCGTCTCTGGTGTCCCTGCTCGAGCGCATTCGTAAACAGCGCAGCACATGAAGCCGAAACGCTTTGGAAGTGCTTTGCCGAAGGCACGTTATGCGCATATGATCTCGGCCATTCACCGCAGTGTGTCGCAAACCTGAGCTTCAGTGCATATCTGCTACATCGCCGACGCGCGCAGTCCGATCGCGAAGAGCTGGATCTCGTACTTCGTCGGGAAGGACTACCGAATCACTGTAATCAGTTCATATCCGTGTAGCGATCACGAGATACCGGGAGCGACTACCATTCAGTTTCCTCTGGTGTGGACTAAGTGGACGAATAGTGGACTGAATGGACAGACTTCGTCGAGGCGACCTGCAATGCGGGTGCCTACTCTGCCCGTAAGCTTGCAGATGCACCTGCGAGCCTGGTCGGCGCCTCTGAGCATACGTTTACGATCAGCGGCTCTGGCACGGGTCATTTCTGAACTCAAGCCCGATCTTGTACACGCGTTGCGCTTGCCCTATGAAGGGCTGTTCGCGGCTGGAGCGGTCAGCTCTGCGCCGCTGCTCATTTCCGTTTGGGGAAATGACCTCACGTTGTTCGCGGAACGCTATCGGCGGCTAGGTAAGCTCACTGATGCTGCTCTGCGGCGCGCTGACGGACTGCACTGCGATTGTGAACGCGATCGCAAGCTCGCAATAGCCGGCGGGTTTTCCGAGCAGAAACCAATTGCAGTCCTGCCCGGCAATGGAGGGATAGATACCGGCTTCTATTTCCGTCTGCAGCGAGAACCAAGTGTTCTAATGCGCTTCAGAATTCCAGGCAATCGGCAATTGGTAATCAATCCACGGGGCATTCGTGCCTACGTACGCAATGAGACCTTCTTCAAGGCTATCCCCCTGGTACTGCGGCAAGTACCGGATGCTTTCTTCATCGCTCCTGGCATGCAGGGAAACAAAACCGCTGAGCGGTGGGTGAGAAGCATGGGAATCTCGGACTCGGTGCTCCTGCTCCCCGTTTTGGAAAAGGAAGACCTTGCTCGGCTGTTTGCCGCGTCGGAAGTAATGGTTTCGCCGAGCTCGCACGACGGCACTCCGAATTCGTTACTAGAATCGATGGCGTGCGGATGCCTTCCGGTGGTGGGCGGCGTTGAGTCGGTCAAAGAATGGATTACTCACGAACAGAACGGGCTGTTCTGCGATGAGAGCAGTCCAGAATCCCTTGCAGCTGCAATGGTCCGCGCATTGAATGATACGGAACTGAAAAGGCATGCAGCATGTGCAAATCGCGATTTGATCCAGGCCAGGGCCGACCGAAGCAAGGTGATGGCGCAGGCCGAAAAGTTGTACGAGCAGGTTGTTCATCGACACGTTCGCGGATCTGCTTGGAAGCCGCGGGGGAGGAACGCATTGGCCGTTGGCGCCCACTAAAAATGCGCGTGCTCCAATCTTTAAAGACCCGCGTGGCCCACGTGACTGAGCTGAAACCAGTCGGGATCGCAATCGGCAAACTTTTTGACGAGCGAATACCGTCGCGAGGATTGCGCATCCACAGCAACGGCCTCGCTCCTGAGGTCAAATCGCAACTCCTGTTTCGCACCTACGAAAGCGCCGAGATTCGGGCGGTATGTCGGCACCTCCGCAGTGACCTTGATGTGATCGAACTAGGCGCCAGCATTGGCGTTCTCTCTTGCCATATTCGCCGCAAGCTCGCGATCGATCGTCATCTTTACGCTATCGAGCCTGATCCTGACCTCGTGAAATTGTTCGAGCAAAACCTGAAAATCAATGGAATCAATTGCGGAGTAACAATTCTGAATCGCGCAATCTCGAATATCTCAGGTGAGCAGAGTTTCGTGCGAGGCAATACGAATCTGAGTGGACACACACCTCAGGTATGCCACGGAGGGTCGCTAACAGTCGAAGGCACGACTATGAGCGACTTGATTGCTCACCTTGGTGTTGGGGAATATGCGCTGGTCTGCGATATCGAAGGGCTCGAGATAGAGCTCCTCGCTGAAGAATTCGAGGCCTTTAGAAACTGCGAGCAAATCATAGTCGAGCTACACCAGCGTGAATACAGCGACTCCGAACGCCTGATTCAGCAACTACAACATGCGCATCGGTTCAGCTTGCAGGCTCGATACGGAAGCGTTTACGTTCTAACGCGTTCTGCTCGTGTAGAGAAACAATACGTTCGAGCAGGTCGGCAAACTGCTTAGCCTGGACGGCGCGGTTGAAGTGAATTTCAACGTACGATCGTGCTTTGAGTCCCATTTCGGTTCTCAACAGCGGGGATTGTCGCAATCGCAGGAGCGCTTCTGCGAGTGCACTAGTATCTCCCGGATTGACACAGAGCCCTCCTCCTGAGGCTTGGATGACTTCCCGAATCGGACCCTCGATCGCGAGCACTGTAGGCCTGCCGGCTGCCATGTAGTCGAATATCTTATTCGGATATGTGACCTGCAACGAGGAGACATTCGCGAGTGTAGCAACACAGACATCCGCGGCAGCCAGAATTCCAGGCATGCGTGTCTTCGGCTGTGCCGGCACGAACAGCACGTTTGCTAAGCCAAGATCTCGTGCCATTTGCTGCAAGTTGGATCTGTGTTTGCCGTCACCAACAATCACGAAGTTGAGATCGGATTCATGTCGCAGGAGGGAAGCGGCCTCTAAAAGAGATTCAGCTCCGTTTGCCAATCCGAGCGCGCCGGTGTACATCACGACAAAGCTGTTGGCCAAGCCGTACGCTGCTCGAAACTCCTCGCCTTTATCGTCTGGATTGAACGCGGATGGATCGACACCATTCGCGACCAGGACGATCTTCGATTGCGGAACACCCTGTTGCTGTAAGTAGCTTGTATACCCTGGGGAATTCACAACGATTGCGCTGGCAAATCGATATAAAAGCTTTTCCGAACTTTTGGTGGCGCCAATGAGCAACGGATTGCGCAAAAGGCCGAGTGCAATTGCAAATTCAGGCCAGAGATCGCGCACCTCCAGCACAAACGGTTTCTTGCGAAGCAGCGCAACACAGAGCGCAGGAAAACACTGAGATATCGGAGGAGAAGTTCCCAAAACGATGTCGTGCGGTCCCGAGCGCACTGCCACAAAAAAGGAAGTGATGGCAAAACTGAGGAAGGCTAACAGTCGCTGAACGTATCTTTTGTGCAGATCGCCCAACGTTGATGCGAAAAGGAGTCGCATGCCGGCTGGATAAATGCAATGGTCCTTCGCAGTGCCGGTCAGGTAACTGTACCGGCTTGTCACAATTGTGACTTCGTGTCCTTGAGCCGCCAGTCTCAACGCGATCTCGTAATGGCGCGTTCCGCCGGGATCATTCGGGCCGCAGAAAGCTTGATGAATGAGCAGAATTCGCATTAGCTCACCCTCTGCTCCGTAACACCTGCTCGCACACGCGGAGTTTGCAGGAGAGGACTCGATCGAACCACGCGCGCGGGATAGACGAAATGCAAGAGGACGATTGCCATGAGCGGCATCATGTTAATCGCGACAAAGACAAACAACGAGATGAGCCCGTCCCGGAAGACCTGAATCAGGTTGCAGGCCACAAGTAGATATGCGAATCGCGCGAGGGTGAAGTAGCTCCTTCGATATGCTGCGTCGAATGCTCGTCCCAACAGATAAGCAGTCGCGAACGAGAGCAGGATCACTCCCGGATACCAGAAGTTCAAATAAAATTCGCCGAGCATGGTCACAACCATGCCGTCCGCCGCGATGGGTCTCGCGGCGGTTGAGATTTCTTTTTCAAAATCTGCGAGACCCGGCTTTTCTGGCCACCACTGTCGGGGGACAGCAACCGTGAGTATCCCTGAGTAGGTTCTTCCCCAAAAGAGCTTTCCGTGCTGATCAGCAAGGGTGAGCGTGCTCGCGAGTTCATCCAGAATCATCTCGTCGGGATGAGTTCCGCGAAAAACATTCGCAATCTGGCGTTGGGTGCTCTGCCAAAGCGCAGCAGGTTCGGCTCCGGCCTGCAAACCTTGTCCAATTCCCTTTAAGGGAAAAAAGAGGACCGCGCACGCCAGAAGCGCTATACATGCCCTCGTTGATGGCCATCTCTTGCCCTGACGATCGACATAGATCTGCACTAGCAGGATCAAGGGAATAAGTAAGCGAAAACGGAAGTTGCCCTGGTAACCAGCCAGCACAAGATAGGCTACAAACGGCGCAGTCAGCACCATTTTGAAACCGCCAGAGTAGATCAGCGCCAGCAAACCGAGTCCGACCCACGACTCTGCGACCACAGCCCAACTTGAATCTGCCCACCTTGCCGCAAACGCGGGAGCCTCAAGCCCGGGAACCCTACTCCACAGGAGCATGGCGATTGTGCCGAGGGGGATCGCAAACGCGGCGACCAGTCGAATGAGGTCGCGCCTTAGCGGCATCGGCTCGAAGTGGAACGGAGACTCGCCTCGTGCATTTCGGTGTGCCGCGAGAATCCATGCACCAGTCATGGCGATTAGAGCGGCGTCCGCCAGGAGCACGGCGCGAGCGATTTCATTTGCGTCTACAGGATCGCCTCCCGGCCGGGAGAACAGCGTCGGGGCGCCATTGAGAATGGCGAGAGCGCGACCTGTGACAAACCAGCCGTGAAAGATGACATACGGCGTCGCAGGATGCGTCGCCGACAACCGGGCGAAGACCACCAATGCGATGACGCAGACCGCCCAGATCGATATGTCCAGCAGCACCGTGTTGAAGAGCGGAATCGGCAAGAATTGAGAGGGAAAAGCGCTCGGCAGGATAGCACACCGGTGTGTTCCACAACGTATGTTGTTGAATCTGCTTACACAGGAGCTTTACTGCGCAAAGCAAGGCACGAAAGTCCACTGGCCGAATTCACCTACAGATGCAAATTGTTGTTACTAAAGAGGGAACCAGATAAATACCCAGTTGCATCTTAGGTACAATCCAGAGAAGCTGTAGCTGAACTCTGGAGAACTCAGGGACCTAGGGACAAATGCGCCGTTTCTATCTCATTCTGCTCTCGGCCATGATTGCGGTGTCGGCCCAGGCTAGCGTGCACAATGTGCCGCGCCGGTCGACCACGCGTCACCTTTCTTCTTCACACCGCCATCGCCGGCACGCGCATCTGCGCCGGCTGCGCTACTACGGGCCGCCGGTTGCGCCGGAGTTGCGCGGATCGCGCGATTCGCTGCTCAAACAGAATCTTGAAATCGATCAGGCGGGGTTGCAGCGGATCGAAGATGATGAGCAGCTGCAGCAGCTTGAAGAACGCGGCGTACTGGTTCGGCTCGAAGATACGCAATACGTAACCATCAGTCCTTCGCTGAAGGATACGCGTCGCTATGCGCGTCCGTGGACGGCGCAGTTCGTCGATGACATGGGCCGAGAGTTCTACGAAAAGTTCCACAAGCCGATCGAGGTGAACTCAGCCGTACGCACCATGGAGCAACAGCGCAAGCTGATGCGGCACAACCACAATGCCGCTCCGGCTGAGGGCGAAGTGGCTTCCTCGCACCTTGCCGGCACTACGGTTGACATCGCCAAACGCGGACTGACTCGCAAGCAGCACAAATGGATCGCCGATTATCTTGCAAATCTGAAGCAGCAAGATGTGATTGAGCCGGAAGAAGAGCGCCGTCAGGCTTGCTTCCACGTGATGGTTTCGCAGCGGTATCCGTATCCTGTTGCGATTCAGACCAAGGCTACGGTTACGCCCGAGCCGGCTCCGGAAGCGCCAGTGCTTCCGCCGCTTCCTCCGACACAATAGCTCAGCCTAGAAAATTCCGTCGTGTAGAATCCGAGAAGGCCGCGTAAGCGGCCTTTCATTTCATCTTATCGAGGATTCACAAACGACGATGCTGCCACGGATTCTGCTGTGTGCGGTGGTTAGCTTCTTCACTTCATCTTCATTGCTTATGGCTCAGGCAAAACCGTCAAAAAAGACGGGCAAGTCTTCTTCCGCTTCCGCGTTAGCCAGACAAATTAACAACTCAGCTCTCATCATCGACACTCACGCTGACACGACGCAGCGCCTGCTCGATGAAAACTTCGACATGGCCAATCCTCCGGCTGGCGATAAAGGCAACTTGGATTTCGCCAAGGCTAAAGCGGGAAATCTTGGAGCAGAGTTCTTCTCGATATGGGTCGAGCCTACTGAATTCAAAGGACAGTATGCCCACCGCACGCTCGATCTGATCGACGCTGTTTATCAGCAGGCGGCGAAGCATCCGGACAAGATGGTAATGGTGTTCACCACGACCGGACTTGAGTTCGCGCACCGCGAGCACAAGCTTGCCGCGCTGATGGGCATCGAGGGCGGGCACTCGATCGAGAACGATATCCGACTATTGCGCGATTACTACCATCTAGGCGTCCGCTATATGACGCTCACCTGGTCAAATACGAATGAATGGGCGGATTCTTCGGGCGATATCGACGATCCTTCGGTTCAGCACCACAACGGGCTGACCGACTTCGGCAAGGACGTTGTGCGCGAAATGAACCGCTTGGGAATGATCGTCGACATTTCGCATGTGTCGGATAAAACGTTCTATGACACGCTGCTCGTGAGCCGTGCTCCGGTGATCGCTTCGCACTCGTCGGCACGCGCACTAACGAATCATCCTCGCAACATGACAGACGACATGCTGCGCGCGATCGCCCGCCAGGGCGGCGTGGTGATGGTCAACTACTACTCGGCTTTTGTGGATGAGAACTGGCGCAAGGCTTACGAAGCCCAGGCAAAGGACCGCAAGGCTGCCATCGATGCCGTCGAAGAAAAATACAAAGACGCCGATCCGGTTACCCGGTATTGGGAAAGCGATAAGGTCGCGAAGGAATGGGCGGCGAAGATCCCGCGTCCACCCTTCGACGACATCACCGATCACATCGATCACATCGCCAAAGTTGCGGGAATCGATCACGTGGGATTGGGTTCGGATTTCGACGGCACGCCATCGATGCCCGAAGGAATGGACTCCGCGGCCGACCTGCCCAAGATCACCGAAGGCCTGCTTAAACGCGGATATACGGCAGCGCAGATTCGCAAGATTCTGGGCGGAAATTTCATGCGCGTCTTCCGCCAGGTTGAACAGGTCAGCAAACAGATGCGCGCTCAGAAGTCGCAGCAGCGAGCGTCAGCAGCTCGACACATGAGTTCAGCGCATTAAAGCTAAGCACGAGGAGAACATGACAGCTCGTCTCATTTTCTTGTTTTGCATTCTGCCTTCTTTTGTCTTTGCCCAGACCGCGCAATCGAAGTCGGCGACAACGCATCGCACGACTCACGCCAACAGCACTGCCCAGCAGGCAGCGCCTGCGGCAAATCCCAAAGCCATCATTCACACTACCGCCGGCGATCTTACTTGCGAGCTGTTCCCAAAACAGGCTCCAAAGACGGTCGAGAACTTCATCGGCCTGGCCACGGGCACGAGGGACTGGACTAATCCCGAAACGCACAAGAAGGAACACGGTGTCCCGCTATACAACGGCACCATCTTCCATCGCGTGATTCCGAATTTCATGATTCAGGGTGGTGATCCGGAGGGAACGGGAGAAGGCGGTCCTGGCTACAGCTTTGAGGATGAGATCTCGCCTGACCTCAACTTCGATGTTCCCGGTCGCCTCGCGATGGCCAACTCCGGACCGAACACGAATGGATCGCAGTTCTTCATCACGGAAGTTCCCACACCACATCTGAACGGACATCACACGATCTTCGGCCAATGCACTCCGGAGAGCGTAGAACTCGTGAAGCAGATTGCGCGCAAGGCGACCGATCCTCGCGATAACCGTCCCTATGATCCGGCGAAGATTACCAAAATCGACATCACAGGGCTGGCAAAGCCCAAAGCGCGACCGCGGAAACCCGCAGCAGCAGCGCATCGCATACCGCCGAAAACAAGCACGCCGAAATAGGAATCGAGCAGAAGTAGAGACGCATCGTACTGCGTCTCTACAAAGTCTCGCCCCATTCCGCCTTCTTCGCTGTCTTGTAGCGCTCGCCTTGCTTGCGCGAAATCGTTTCCCGTTTCAGTCCTTCCGCAGTGCAGAGTTCGAATTCGGCATGACCGGGGTGCTTTCGTGGGTGCCGCAGAATTCTTGCGGCGGGTAATACGACGGGCTCACGCGAGAAAATCAGGTACGAATACTTCTCGTCTTCGTATCCGCGTTCCCCTCCCTTTGCTCTTCGGTGTTCGGAGGTGCGCTCCAGACGCTCAGAGAAGTGGCACCAGTCTCCGGCCGCAATCGGGCAGTCGTTTGCGTGAGGGCATGGCGCCGCTATATAGCCTCCTGCAGCAATTAACTCCTGACGAAGGCTGCGGATATTGGCAAATCCCTCCGGCGTGCCTGGCTCGATAATCACAAGCAATTTCTTCGTGCATTGCCATGCCGCCAGTGCGACTCTGGTCCGGTCCTGCACCGGAATTTCATTCATCAAGTACGACGCAATCACGAAGTCGAACGACTCCAGTGAAAATTCGCGAGTGACGCTTCCCTGCCGCCAATCGGCATTACGAATCGCGCTATTTCCCGAGCTGGAACTTAATCGTCTGCCCATCTCGACCCATCCAGCCGAATCTTCTATCAAAAGAATTCGCGCGAGATCAGGAAATTGCTCTGCTGCGGCCCACATTGCTGCCCCAGGACCAGCGCCCAAGTCGATCATACTTTCAACGCGCAATCCTGGAACGCGGAGTTGTGCTTCGCGAATCACACGCGCGATCACCGCATAAGTTGCCGGCAAGCGGGCCGCAAGATACGCAGTGCGATGCATAGCGGTGAGCTGCGGGCGCGATCGCGTCTTCGCACGATATTGCGAGCTAAGCTCGGCCACAGTGCGTGCGAGATCTCCACGCGGAATTTCTGCGTTCAATGCGGCGATTGCGGCTGCGAGTTCAGGAGGAAGCATGCAAGAAGCTTCGGAGCTGCGAAGCCACGAAGCCAGATTATCAACAAGGAACGAGGAGAGAACCGAGTTTATAGTTCCGATTTGTTTGCTGCGGAATCAACAGCTTTGCGAATTACTGCGCATGTCTCTGGCGCTACGGAGAGCAATTCCAGTTCATCCAAAGTCACCCAGCGCACCTCGCTCACATCGGAGCCGGCGTACGCCTCTCCGCTGGCCACGCAGCATCGGTAATCCAGGAGCACGTAGTGATATTGCACACGAGACTGATTGTCCCGAAGAATGCGTTCGAATACTTCCACCAATGCGGCCACTTCAACCCGCAACGCGGTCTCTTCGAGTACCTCACGAACAATCGCATCCCGAGTAGTCTCTCCCGTTTCCACCAAGCCGCCGGGAATAGACCATTCGCCCTGAAGGGGAGGATTTGCCCGGCGAACGAGTAATACCCGATTGTCATGAATGACGATAGCGCCAACACCAAGAAATGGGCGGTCAGGATAATCGCGGCGCATGAAACAACCTTCTAAGCTGCTGAGCTCTTGAGCTTCTAAGCCAAGGCGTTGTCCGACACAGTGAATCGACTGTTGGCTTCGCAGCTTAGGAGCTTCAATTTCGTGCGAGTGGCCTGCGAAATCTTACAACCTGAATGGATTTCCGAATCGTTCTGCAAACAACACGCGATCGCTTGGAAATCTTCCACCGTAGCGTTTGTCTTCGCCATCGCGGTGACCGATTGCGAGCAGGCAGACGACTTCCATGTCGGCCGGAGCGTAAACTGTATCGCGAACTTCCTGATCCTTGAAGCCTTCCATCAGCGCAGTGTCATAGCCAAGCGCCTCGGCCATCAGCATCATCGTAGTGAGCGCGATCATCACCTGACGGTTGAGCCACATAGGCAGATTTTCGTGCTGGCTCAGGTAATCGTGGATTAGTTGCCTTGTCTGACCGGATTTTGAGGGATGGGCATATCCATATTCGGAGCCGATGCGGATCATTTCATCGAGATCGCCCTGCCGCCATCCATCGGGATCGCCCAACGCAACAATGACCACCGGTGCCTGCTCGATCTTGGGTTGATTGTGCGCGGCGGCGCGAAGGTTTCTGCGAACCTCCGCATCACGGACTACGACGAATCGCCACGGCTGGAGATTGTAGCCGCTGGGTGATTCTAGTCCTGCGATCAGGATCTTTTTCAGATCCTCTTCCCGCACCGGTGTTTCGGCAAAACGAGGGGTGGAGCGGCGCTCCGCGACCACGGCACTGATGGTCTTCTCTGACACTTTGTTTCTCCGCGGGCAGCCTACTGCTCCCTGCTGCCCTTCCAATCTGTTCGGAGGATACTATGCAACGAGATCCTGTTTGCAACATGCGGATCGATGAGAAGAACGCCGCAGCCAAGGTGAATCACAACGGCAAAGATTATTACTTCTGCTCGCAGCAATGCGCGGATAAGTTCCGCAGCAATCCCCAGCAATACGCGGAAGCCGTCGCATAGCGGAACAAAAACAGAACCGCCGGCGGTAGCCGGTGGGTCGAAGATCGCCGAAAGGCGAACTTCGAATGCGACGATACTGCCAGCGGTTGCACGGAGCAGCCGCAACACACGCGCTATTCCCGCCTACCGGCGGCGGTTCTGTTAAGCACTATTTGAATTCAGCGCCGGGCGTATGCGGGATGGGACGATCTCCCATGCGATTGCGCCAGAGAATCGCGTTCAGGACACCTGCGTCGGCAGCATCCGCATGCGAAAAATCAAGCTCCGCTGACTTCTTAGCGTCAGCTCCTTTCGGAGGATTCATTTTGTAGATCAGTCGGTTATCGCGATTGCGCGTATCCGCGCTGTAGGGCGGCTGATCGCCTTCACCGGAAAACATCGCAGCCATCACTGCGGCGCGGGCATCGTTGTTGTTCATTGGTGGCGCGCCGAGCAGGGCTTCCATGGTGTGGACCATGTTTACCGTGGTGTAGAACGTGTGATCGACAAACGGCTTTCCTTGCGGACCGTGGGGCGAGAATCGGCTGATTGCCCACGCGATGCTGCGATGAGCGTCTACGTGGTCGGCGCCGTTTTGCGCATCATCTTCCAATATGAAGATCGCCGTATCCTGCCAGTAAGCACTGTGGGAAACCGCCTCAACTACTCTGCCAACGGCGAGATCGTTGTCGGCGACAGCAGCGGGAGGAGTAGCAATTCCCGGTCTGGTACCTGATGTGTGATCGTCAGGCAGCCGAAGCAGGATGAATTGGGGCATCGTGTCCTGTCCGGCGCTTCGCTTACTCACGAACTGCTCGAATTCATTCAGGAATTCATCCGCGCGAAGCTGATCTGGGAAATTTAGATTGAAGTCCGGATACCGCGGATCGAAGTGGCCTTCCAACTCCGGTTTGGTCGCGATGTTCTGCTGCACCATCGGAATCGCCCAGGGCCAGGGACTCGGGGATCCGTGTGGCTGGCCAAGGTAGTCTGGCAGCGGTTCTCCGAACTTGATTGAATTTCGCGTGCACGCGCCGCCCTGCTGCAGTGGTGTCCCGGTTTGCGGCATCTCTTCGGTTTGCTTCTGACTGCAAAACTTTGTCGAAATGAATTCGCCGTAGTGTCGATAGGTTATGCCATGCCGGGCGAAGTTGCCCCAGAGGTATCCGGTAGCTGGTTCATTGACATCGGGGATGTGTTCCCGAATGGGATAGCGCTCGTTGACAACTCCTTCGTAGTCATATGTGCGCTCCTTGCCGCGATAGCCGATCTCCCAGGTTTGCTCGGTGTAATCGCTGGAGATCGCGGCGTTGGACCAGACATGCCCGTCGCCCGAAACTTCGCCGCTGTCATAAAAGTTGTCCAGCACGCCGAACTGGCGCGCGAGCTTGTGCTCGTTTGGACTTACATCTTCGCCAAACATGGTTAGCGAAGGATCTCCGTCCCCGACGCCCAGATCACCGAGCACCTGGTCATAGCTGCGGTTCTCTTTGATGATGTAAATCACGTGCTTAATGGGATTGCCGCCACCGGTAAAGGCAATCTGGTCGGCGTTGCCGCGCATGAGATTGCTGGCTTCCACCTCTTGAGTCCAATCAGGAAGACGTGCATCGACATCGTTCAACTTCACTCGCGCGATCGATCCATGAAGCAAGCTCGCGATGTAGCTGGTGCGTTCCTTTCCGTTTACCTTTCCCGTAAGACCCTTGTTTGGGCCGGTGCTCTGGCCCTTTCCAGTAGCGATGAACAGCTCTCCATCGTGAACAGCCAACGCTGTCGGATACCACTCGGTAGGAATAAAGCCGCGAGGTTTCGAATTCGATTCAGGGCTGTCGAAGACAGCTATGGCGTCGGAGCTCGCATTTGCGACAAATAAACGCTGTCCATCGGGAGTGAGAGCGAGGGCGATGGGGAAATTGCCCCCATACTGTTGGTCAGGAAGTTTGGTGTTGAGATATGACACTTCCCTGCTGTCACGGTTGATGACAGCTACTTCATCCGTATTGGCGAGCGCAACATAGAGGCGCTTCTCGTCGGGGCTGAGCAGCAGTGCCGTGGGGTGCGAACCCGCCGCTTCCAAGTTACTCGGAAGATGCAATTCGAACATGTGGCGCACAGAGCCTTGTGTCAGATCGATCTCCGCCACTCGCGAAGCGTTCCAAAGGCTTACGTATCCTGTGCTTCCGTCTTTCGTCGTCTTTGCCGCGAATGGATATGAGCCCGGCACAGCACTGTAAACAGCAAGGTCAACGGTCTTCGTGACCTTTTTGCTTTTTACATCGACAATCTCGGCCGAATCCGAGAGATTATCGGCGACGAGGAGCATCTCCTTCCCGTTCTGCCGGAAGGCGCAGATGCCGCTCGGATATGGAACCGTGAATCCAGGACCCTTGCTCGGCTCTTCGTCAGGATCGTCAGGCATTGCCTTCGGCTGCGCGGGTCGGTTCGAGGCAGGAAAGCGAATGAATCCTGCTGTCTCTACTTTTCCCTTCGAGAACTTATATACGGCAACTCCACTGCCTGTACTCCCGGAGCTCTTGCCCGAAGGATCGCTCATAGAGCTCATGCTGGCGTAGAGCTCTTTTCCATTGTTGCTGAATGCAAGTCCGTAGAAAAAAGATTGACGCGCCCTGCGTTCAAGGCGCTTGTCAGGGAAATCGGTCAATTCATTTTTGGCGATATCCAACACCGCGATCGATTGGCTGTAATCGGAATCAAACGTGCCATATCCATCATTGAGCAGCGCGAGGTACTTTCCATCCGGAGAAAGCGCCGTTGCGGTGGGGAAGCTGTTGGTCCGTTGCGGATTGCCGGGAAGGGGCCCCAGCAGCAGCTTGCTGCTCGGCAGTCCGACTCTGCCATTTTTGTCGGTTGAACCGTGAAGGATACGGAAACCTAGAAAAAATCCACCTGTGAGCACGAGAAGGAAACCAGCCAGCGTACGTTTCATAAGCAGCGATGGTAATGGCTTGCGAGTTGTAAATGAAGGAATTTTCGTTTGCGCATTGAGCTGTACACGACCTGCGAAGAATTCAAACTTTCAAAGAAGTACCGCTTTCTGCAGCGGCGAACTCTTTCGAGTGCATTTGCATAGGTTCTTTTCGTGTAACGAGCGGAAGGGACGCTGTCGACACCGCTGGTGAAATAAAATCCTCCCCGCATCAAGCAGGCGCTCCGCAACAAGCTGGTACACTGCTTGTTTCGCAGCACATCTACCCGTGCATCGTCGCCCATCGATCAGCAGTTTCTTCCTGCTCATAATTTCCGCGCTGCTAACGAGCTGCACGCAGAGGCTTCCCGATTACCCCCCGTCCTATCGTGAATATGCCTACGTAACTAATGGGAGGGACAACAGCGTATCGGTGCTCGACACCCGCAGCTTTCGACCGCTGACGACGATTCCGGTGGGAGCGAATCCGACCGGCGTCGCAGTCAATCCGAGAAGGAACGAAGTGTATGTAGTAAACACCGGCTCAGGCTCTCTGAGCGTAATCGATGCCGAACAAAACAATGTAGTGAAGACGATATCTCTCGGGAAGAATCCGTATTTTGTTGATGTCGCGCCTGACGGCACGCGCGCTTACGTCGCTAACTCGGCATCGAACACGGTATCCTTCATCGATCTGGTCAATCGACGCGTGTTACGCACCATTGCCGTGGGAAATGGGCCCGGCATGGCGCGAGTTTCTCCGGATGGAAAGGTTTTGGTCGTAGCGGAGAGATTGGGGAATTCCATTTCAGTCGTCGACACCGCACGAATGGCAGTGCGCTCGTCCATCTCAGTATGTAGGCAGCCTACTGACGTGCAAATCCTGCCGGATTCAAGTAAAGCTTTCATTGCATGCAGCGGTTCTGCGCAGGTCGCGGCGTTAACCTTGAACGTTCCCACGTCAGCGAAGTCCTCCGCGCCGGATCGCCTGCTCGCTCTGCTCGATGTGGGAACGACACCGGTGCAGCTCGCTCTCAAGCCCGATGGCGGTGAAATCTTTGTGAGCAACTTTGGAGCAGACACAATTTCGGAGATCGCGACAAACACGAATGAAGTTGGCGGCAGCTATGTGATCGGCGCCGGGCCGGTGCGCGGAGTCGTGAGTGCCGACAATACGATTCTCTACGTGAGCAACTTCAAATCCGACACAGTGGGCATCTACAGCATCGATGATGGCAAAGCGATCGGATGGATTCAGGTAGGCAACCATCCTGATGCGCTGGCGCTTTCACCTAATCAGAATTTCTTGTTTGTCGTCGATACGGGAGCAGGTGATGTGACAGTGATTCGCACATCGGTTTCGCAGCGCGCGAATGTGCCGCGCGAGCGCTGGTTCCCGACATTGACCATCATCCCCGTCGGGCAGCAGCCCAATGCAATTGCAATAAAGGCGTTTCTTTCTCCACAGCAAACAGCTCTGCCCTGAGTGGCTCTGTCGACCGGCAACTCTCGATTGCTGCCCACACCTTCTGAAAATCACGCATCGAATTTCTGCAACAACGCACAGTGCAGGAACTCATGCCAAAGCTCCCCAACGGCCTACTGGCACTATTCTTCTTTTTTGCGCTCGGCACTTCCAGTCACTTTTGCAGTGCCGATTCGAATTCCATTTTGGGAGATGCGGCTCGCGTCCACGCTGCCGATGTCGTCATTGCACTGGGCACGCAGATTCACAAGACCGCCCTCGATTGTTCACACTTCGTGAATTCAGTTTTTCAGCAGGCTGGTCTTTACTACAAGTACGAGCCCTCACGGGTTCTTTATCGTGGAACAGCAGCATTCAAGCGAGTTTATCGCCCGCAGCCGGGGGATTTGATCGTGTGGCCCGGGCATGTCGGAATCGTAGTCGATCCGGAACACACCACGTTTGTCAGCGCGTTGCAGCGCGGTGTGAGGATCTCCTCCTACACATCCAGATATTGGCGGCGGCGCGGCCACGCACGCTTCCTGCGTTATAGATTCCAGCCCAGCGACTCTCCTTTCGTGTGGGAGGCAAGTACTGCCAACGGCACCGGTTCGACGTTTACAAATGGAGGCATGCAGTGAGTCGGATCAGGCTGCCTGGCCAGCACAGAACGCGCAAACGCCAACAAGCGCAAAAGCCTGTAGAGGTGGCTTCGAAAGGCCATGGTGTTAGCCTTAGCTCGGAGTAGCTGAGAAGAACCTCCAAACTGTTCTTATCAGGCTGGTTCGCAGATGCTGGAAGCCTCACTCAGACACATTTTGCGTGTCGTGATCCGGACGAAAGTTATAGTCCTTCAGCAACTCTCCAACGCTGCGGACAAGTTGATAGCGAACAGCGTCGCCGCACTGGTTGCATTTTGGGAATCTCTTCAATACAAGAATCGCGGTCTCGTGCGGCAGGCGATGGGCATAGTGCACTACGCGGTAAATACCCCTGATCTGTACCGAGTCGCCCGCGCGGAATAGTGCCTGCTGATCTTCAGTCTGTGTTGCGGGAGGAACCAAAGTCTCTGTTCTCCTGAATTGGATTTTTCGGAATGAACCATCCAAGTCAGAATCAACAGCGCAGGATAGAACTGCTCCACGCGCCAGAACAGAGAGAAACGTCGTGCTTAAAAGCCTGCTCCTGGAAACGATTGAAAAATTCGGGTGGCAGCAGCCATATGAAAGCTTCGGCGAAGGCCATCATGAAAAGGAAAGTCTGATACTGGACGTCCTTCAGGACACCACTGTCAAGGTCCACCTGCGGCATTACCAGGACCAGACAGACAACGAGGGCCAGGAGCAAAGCCGCCAATGCTTTAAAACGCCTTGGCATTTTGGGAGGATACCATACCTTCTTTGACGCAAGCGCACGGCGTGAAACTTTCATCACGCCTGCAATGAATTCGAAAGTAATTTGCGAATGATCTTGGCGAGCTCAGCATGCGCGAACGGCTTCTGTAAAACGACAATATCAGGATCAGGTTCGCCAGCTGAACCTGCGCCCACGGAATGCGCGTGCGTGTAGCCTGACATCAGAATTGCCCTCATTCCTGGCCGTCTGGCTCGGAGGTGTTGAATCAGTTCGGCTCCTCCGATGCGCGGCATCACCGCGTCGGAGAGGACCAGGTCAACCGTACTGCCTTCCTTGTCCATGATCTCGATGGCGCGAGCGCCATCAGGAGCTTCGAGAACGCAATACCCCAAAGCGGAAAGTGATTCGCTGATCGCCTGGCGCAGGATTGTCTCGTCCTCAACCAGGAGGATTGTTGCTCCGACTGACTGGCCCGAGGACGGCTCCCGACCTAATTCCTCTACCCTCTCTTCCACAATTGGCAGCCAGATGTGAAATGTAGTCCCCCCTCCGACTTCGCTGTTGACTTCGATGTAGCCGCCGCTCTGCTTCACGATGCCGTAGACCATGGCTAGACCAAGTCCCGTACCCTGACCTGGTTCTTTGGTTGTGAAAAACGGATCGAAGATTCGCGCCTGCACTTCGGGCGACATGCCCCGTCCCGAATCGGTAATTGACATTTTTACATACGCGCCGGCAGGAAGGGTAAACAGTGAGCGCACCGACTCCTCGTAGAAGCGGCGGCAGGCAGTTTGGAGCACGAGCCGCCCTTTGCTCGCCATTGCATCGCGTGAGTTCAGCGTCAGGTTCATCAACACGTGTTCGAATTGCGCCGGATCGATCTTCACCTTGGCCTTAGCACAATCGAGTTCCAGAATGAGATCGATGTCTTCATGCAAGACTCGCCGCAAAAGCGGTTCTGAGTTTGCAACCAGCGAATCGAATTCAAGAACTTGCGCCTGCAGCGTCTGCTTCCGGCTGAATGCCAGTAACTGGCGAGTGAGCCGCGCTGCGCGCTGCGTGGCTCCCGCGATCGCGTGCAGCTTTCTCGCCATCGCAGGGTCGTGTTCGAGTTGCTGTAGAAGCAACTCCGTATAACTGCTTATGACCATCAGCAGATTGTTGAAATCGTGAGCGACCCCTCCGGCGAGTCGTCCGATGGCTTCCATCTTCACGGCGTGTTGCAACTGCTGCTCCAGCGACTTGAGCTCTAGCTCTGTCCTCCTCGCCGCGGTGACATCTTCGATGACAGCATGGACTCCACGCAGCTCGCCTATCTGCACCGGATAGAAGCTCAGCTTCATGTAGCGCAGTTCGCCGCTGCCGGGAGGCGCTTCAGCTTGTATCTCATAGTCAACAAGAGGCGTATGAGTGGTGAGCACCTTTCGAACGAGTGGCGTCAGCAACTCGACTGCAGTGGCAGGCAGGATGTCTGACAGAGATTTCCCAAAATGGTCACGCGCCGGTGCGCCATTCAATGCGGCAAAGTCGTCGTTTACACGCAGGTAACGCAGGTTCTCATCCACGAACGCGAGGCCGACGGGAGCGCTGGAGTAGATGTATTCCAGCTCGAACTGCCGATCTTGCGAGAGTTTGTATGCTTCCCTGGATTCGGTTAGAGCACGGCCATAAACCTCGCTCATGCCTCCCGTCGCTATTCCTATAAAGGCAAACAATAGGGTTGTCACCAGATCATGCAAGCCTATGGACCTGAACCATGCATGCTGCGGGGCAATAAATAGATAATTCGCGGAAACGATGCCGAGCACAACACCGAGCACCGCCGGTCCCAATCCGCCAATCCACGCTATCAGCATGATCGCGAAATACAGAACGATGTAGGGAAGCTCGGTTTTCAAAACGGGATTGAGCAGCCAGCGAACAATGGTAGCGGCGCTAAGAACGGCGATACAGATGACGTAGCGACTGCTGCGTGACAGACGGAAGCCGGTCATAAGTTGAGTTTGATTCTCAAGCATAGCCGCTTGTTTTCGCGGTCCCGGCAAGTTCACTAGATGGCCGAACTGGGCAGCTTATCTCTATCTGCAATCCCGCACACCAAAGGAATCAACCGGGTAAATCCACCTTCAGTACTGATAGAAGCCGCGACCTGACTTTCGTCCGAGCCACCCAGCATCGACCATCTTTATCAGCAGCGGGCAGGGGCGATACTTGGGATCGCCAAGGCCTTCGTGGAGTACGCGCATGATGTCCAGGCAAACATCAAGGCCAATGAAATCCGCCAGCGTGAGCGGACCCATTGGATGCGCCATTCCCAGTTTGAACACTTCATCCACCGCGGCGGGAGTGGCAACTCCCTCCATCACCGAGTACATGGCTTCGTTTAGCAGAGGCATCAGCACGCGGTTCGATACAAATCCAGGCGCATCGTTTACCTCGACCGGACTCTTCCCAACCTTCTCCGCAAGGGTTTTTACGGTTTCGAATGTCTCGCCGGAAGTCGCCAAGCCGCGAATTACCTCGACCAGTTTCATTACGGGCACTGGGTTGAAAAAGTGCATGCCGATCACTTTGTCTGGACGGCGGGTGAGAGCGGCGATTTTCGTAATAGATATCGACGAGGTGTTGCTCGACAGGATCACTTCGGGACGGCAGATTTGATCGACGTCATGAAAGATTTCGGACTTGATTTCGAACTTCTCTGTCGCCGCTTCAATGACAAAGTCACATTCGGCAAGCGCCCTTCGGCTGAGCACTCCGCGAATTCTGGACAGGGCGGCATTGCTTTCTTGCGAAGTAATCTTGTTTTTCTCAACTTCCCGTTGGAGGTTCTTGCCGATGGTCGCGATTCCTCGATCGAGAAATTGCTGCGCAACTTCACAAAGAACGACGTCGTATCCGTTGCGAGCGAACACATGAGCAATGCCGTTGCCCATCGTTCCAGCGCCAATTATGCCTACTCTGCGAATCTCCATATGGGAATCCTCTTCCTGACAGGCAAACCGTCGAGTTTAGCAAATCAAACTCATAAGGCCTTTGCGCCACGTTCGATGCGTAAGAAGCGTCGCTCCGAGATGCTCCAGATGATGTCACTCAGGCAGGGAGATCAATGTCACGCGTTCGATTTCCCGTTGCAGGAATCGAGTGCCGAGAGTCTGGAATTTCTCGACGGAATCGGTGGCGAAAAATTGCACAACAGGACTGCCCGACGAGCCTACTCTAATCCCCAAAGCCGCAGCCGCATCGTGCGCGGTAGCTTGCGCCGAGTCGACCAGTTGCAATCGTTCCGGAAGGAGGCGATGAAGAAGCGGCTTTAACAGCGGATAATGCGTGCAGCCGAGCACCAGTACATCGGCTGAACTGTTTCGGCCGCGCTCTTCAGCCTCCAGTTCCCGTAGATAAATGTGCGCGACCTGCTCCGTTACCGGATGATCAATCCATCCTTCTTCAACCAGCGGAACGAAGAGCGGGCAGGCCTTCTCAATCGCAGAAATTCCCAATTTCTGCAGTTCTCGCTGATACGCATGGCTTGAAACTGTGGCTGCAGTCCCGATTACGTAGACGTTCTTTTTTCGTGTGATTGCAGAAGCAGCCCTCGCTCCGGGAGCAATCACTCCGAGGACCTCAGTTTTCATTGCCGCTCGAATGCTGTCCATTGCGAGGGCGCTCGCCGTATTGCAGGCGATCACAACGTACTCGGCTCCCTGCTGCACGAGAAATTCGACGCTCGAAACCGCATAACGCGCCACCGTTGCTGCTGACTTTGAACCATACGGTAGTCGTGCCGTGTCGCCCAAATAGAGATAGTCGGCCTGCGGTATGGCCGTGAGCAGTTCTCTAAGAACGGTAAGCCCACCGAACCCAGAATCGAATACACCGATCTTCATTGCAGTTGCTCGACCAGCCTGTGCACCGCAGCTGTGTTATAGATCGTTTTCAGGTCAGCATGGCCGGCGAGCGTCTCGCGCTCTTTGCCGTCGACCAGAAACTTTACCTGTTCCAAATGGGGAAAATTGGATGCCAGGGTATCGATCAGCGACAATAGCGTGAAGTCCTCCACCATCACTCCTGAGCGATGGTCGTCCACAAATTGCTCGTTCAGATTCAGGACCGCGAGTTTGTCATTGACGAGAAACACCGTCTTAACTGCCGAAGCCGGAGCAAGAGGATGAGGCGATGGACGGCTTACATATTGTCCAATCAGGAGCTGCAGAATTGCTCTAGCGCGCGCCTCCGGCTCGGCGGGAAGGACGCCGTTGATTTGCCGGGCGCGAAAAACGCCGTCGTCGTCGTAGGCAACAGTCAGTCTGACAGATTGTCGTGTGCCGCTCTCCGGCGGCGCTACGGCCTGATCCTCGGCCGCAGCACGAAAATTGTCCTGCGTACCTCGTCGCAAATGCACAATGTAAACGCCAGATACAAGCACCAGCAGGAACAGCAGTACGAGCGTGATCTGTACGTTGCGGGGAATCATGGTCTGACTCCCGCACCGATTTTCCGAATCGCAATGGCGTCAGCCAATGCGCCGGCGACCAGATCAGGAGAGATCTTGAAACCTTTCTTGTCGGCAGGCACCTCCACCGCTATCGCGGGAGCTGCAATCGAGGGCAGCGGTTCAACAAATGAGGGTTGTATTACCGCACCCAGTTCGCGCTTCTCAATGGCGGACGCGGCTGTTATTGCCAGAGTTTGGCTTTCATTTTGAAACGCAGCCTGCGCCTCTTGCCATGGGAGAAAACCACTGCGATCGCGACCTGAGCCCGAAATCTGGTTCGAGGCTGCCGTATAAATCCGAATGATGGATCCAGGCTCGGCATGTAGCGTGATAAAAACCGAGGGCCTGGCCAAATTCACCGCTGCGGCACGTTGATCAAAGGTTGGATCGGCATCGTTGTCGCGCAGAAGTGTTACAGCGATGTGTCTCATCTGAAGCTCTTGACGGAGCTTTTTCGCCAAGACCAGGGTCAAATCCTTCTCCAGCCGATTGGCCGCAATGCGCGCTCCGGCATCGTTTCCCCCGTGAGCGGGATCAATCATGACGGAAAACTCTGGCGGAGAAGGGCGGCGCGTTTGCTCCGGCGGATGTACAGGAGCCTTGGGCGGTGCATCCGGTGGCAGGGCACTTTGACCTGTCAGGTCGGGAGCCGAAGGAGGAGCTGCCGGCGGCTGAAGTTGGATTGAGGATCTCGATCCTGCACTATTCGCAGCCGGTGACAGCTGCAAAGAGCAGATTAACAACGCCGCCAAAAATAATTGCAATCGTACCAAAATGAAACCAACTATAGGACTGACCGATTCGTGTAGCGTAAAGCGCGCAAGAAACTACTTCTTGTCACAATCAGGGATCCGCCATCGCCTGCGGGTAGCCTACGTATTCCCTTTCAACGAAAAAATCGTCAACCCACTCAACAGTTTCGGATAAAAGTCGGTAGATTTTTGCGGGAGAACCTCGCCTGCAAACGCAATTTCCCGCACCTGCTCGATGGATACTGGATTCATCAGGAATGCCACATTCACATCCGAATCGGCCTGAACTGAGTGCAATGTCTCTTCAGCGCTCCGCAGATATCGAACGTGATGTTGTTCGGTAATCTGCTGGCGAGTAATGCCCAGAACTTGTTCCAGCAATAGAGAATGCAGGTGAACAACGTCGAGCCGCCGTTGTCGCGCGGAAAACTCTGATGGAATTTTCTCAAAGCTCTGCGTTTGCGCCCGCAACAGAAAGCTTCCAGTCCGTGTAGTAGCAACAAAACCGATTTCCGCCTTCCCTGCTTCCGCTAATTTGCTTACCGCTTCTTGCGCGCTAACCAGTCCGATGTCGCTCACTTCATAAAACCTTCGCGCCGATTCGACAAACGATGCCATGTTGAATCCGCGTAATCCGAAGATGACGCGATGCGTCGGAAGGATCACTAGCCCGGGAGAGTCCATATTCACGAACGTCATCATCGCTTTGTCGGAATTGTTCCTGAGGCAACGACAGTCGTTTGCACCCAGTTCCTTTTTGAAGTTCAATGCGGTCTCATAGCGATGATGACCATCTGCAATGATCAACTTGCGATCGGCCATTTCAGTGGCGACGATGTTCAGAATAGCTGGATCGTCTACCCGGCGGATGCGGTGGAGGACGCCATATTCGTCCGTCACTTCCTGCCACTCGTGTTGCTCGCCGAACAAAAGAGAATCGATGGTCCGGGCGGGGTCGCTGTACAGCATGAAAATCTGCCCGAAATGCGCGTGCGTGGCCCGCAGCAGGTTCAGGCGGTCACTTTTAGGCTTAGATAAAGTCTGTTCGTGGCGATAAACGACCTTTTCTGCGTAATCGTACAGCTTCCCTGCAGCGACAAAACTCCGCCTTTCAACCTTCTGCAGGGTTCCGGGAACGGCAAAATGCTGGGAATACGCGTAGATTGACGGTGGATCCTGCCGGAAAACGCTGTCTTTTTGCCACGTTCTCAGGTAATTTGCCGCTTGCGTGTAACGATTATGGTCAGCCGTTTCCTCAGTTTCCGGTCGCCCGAGAATGATCCGCACCAGGTTATAGTCGCTAGCGCGGTAGTAGCGCTCCTGCATTTCCGGCGTGATTTTGTCGTAGGGTTGCGTAACAACGTCGGCCAAATTCACCTTCTCGGGGTTGTAGCGGAGCGCGGGTAAAGGAAATATCTCAGCCATGAGAGCGGTCAGGTGACCTCAACGGGGCGAGCCCGTCTGTAAGGAGTGGGTGAATTTTAGCAGCCCTTTCCTGGCCGCTGTGGCAAGGATCGGCGCATTGTTGCCGGATAACCAAGCCTCTACCCTGTCACATCTGAGTATATGCAGCAGCTTACAAACCATAGACAATTCGATTTTGAGCCTATGGTAGTATCGGCAAAACAATAGGGGTTTACATATGCCCGGGATTAACGGGCCTTCCGTCTCTGTTTCCCTTACCGGCCCTCGATTCGCAGCGCATGGCCCGAGTTTTGCCTCATTCACACCCTCGTCAAAAATTTTCAGCTCGATTGCGGCGGTCGCGCTGTTAATCCTAATTTGGAACTGTACCGCCTGGGCTCAAACCGGTGATATCACCGACGTGCACATAACGCCACGTGGTATGGGGTCACCTTCTCCAGCTCCAGCGGCGGCAGGCCCAGCGGCCGCTCCGGGCAGCGCCGTAGCTTCGACTGATGTCAGTACGCCATCAGTCGGACTCAAAACAGCCTCGCGGCCACTCCGGGTAGACACTACTCTGGTGCTGGTTCCTGTAACAGTGACTGATCCGATGAATCGACTGGTAACTGGCCTCGAACGCGAAAATTTCGCCGTCCAGGAAGGCAGCCAGGGTCAGCAGATTCGCACATTCTCCAGTGAAGACGCTCCTCTATCGCTCGGCGTGATCTTCGATCTCAGTGGCAGCATGGGGAACAAGATCGATAAGAGCAAGCAGGCCGTAATCGAGTTCTTCAAGACTGCCAACCCGGACGACGAGTTCTTCATGATCGGTTTCAGCGATAAGCCGGAATTAATCTGCGATTTTACGAACTCAATTGAAGACATTCAGAGCCGTTTGGTGTTTGCAAATGCTAAGGGACGCACCGCTCTTCTCGACGCCATCTACATGGGAATCAAGAAGATGAAGCAGGCGCACCATGAGAAGAAGGCGCTCCTTATCATCTCTGACGGCGGCGACAATCGCAGCCGGTATACCGATTCCGAGATCAAATCGCTGGTAAAAGAAGCGGATGTCGAGATTTATTCCATCGGATTGTTCGATAATAGTCCTGCCACTTCCGAAGAACGCTATGGGCCGTATCTGCTAAATGAGATTTCGGATGTCACAGGCGGACGAATGTTCCGCGTGGATGATCCGAATGAGCTGGCAGATGTGGCTACAAAGATTGGAGTAGAGCTGCGCAACCAATATGTGCTCGGATATCGTCCAACCAATGCAGCTCGGGATGGCAAATGGCGGAAGATCAAAGTCAAGCTGGTGCCACCTAAGGGCTTGCCTCCGCTCACTGTACATGCAAAGACTGGATATTACGCTCCAACGGAATGAGTGGCCCAGCCTGGCGGCCTTCTTCCTATTCATTTTCTGCGCAAGTTTCGTGGTTGCTCAGCAGGCCCAGCCTGCGCGACCGTCAGCCCAGCAATCGGCCGCGCAGGGACAGCCAGCGCAGCAAACTCAGGCCCATGGGGCGTTGCCCAATGGAATCCATCGCGAGGGCACGGATAACATCCTCGTCGACGCTGCCGGCATTCCGCTCGAAGACCAGTCCGGCAAGACTCTGCCCCAGACGAATTCTGAGTCCGTCGCGTCGGTTCCTGCCACTCCGCCGCCGAATGTAGGCGGAAATACAACCACGGTCCAAGCTCCGGCCGAGACGCCGAACAAGAGCGGTGATCGCTACGTCTTCCATGCGTTGTCGCAGGAAGTCGTGCTGCATGCCACGGTTGTCGATCAGCATTCTCGTCTGGTCACGAATCTGAACAAGAATGACTTTACAGTCTATGAAGACGGGCAGCCGCAGGTAATCACGAATTTCAGCAAAGAGGATGTGCCGGTTTCGATCGGCATCCTGGTTGATAATTCCGGCTCGATGCGCGATAAGCGACAGGCAGTGAATACAGCCGCTCTTGATCTGGTGAAGGCGAGCAATCCGAACGACGAGGTCTTCGTCGTGAACTTCAGTGACGAAGCCATCATCGACACCGATTTGACGAGTGATATCTCGAAGATGCAGGAAGGCTTGCAACAGATCGATTCCCGAGGTGGAACCGCTCTCTACGACGCCGTCGTCGCCTCGGCCGACTACCTCGCGAAAAAAGGGCGCCGGGAAAAGAAAGTCCTGCTCGTTGTCACCGACGGAGAAGACAACGCCAGCACAGATACGCTGGAGCAAGCTGTTCGCAGGGTGCAGGACGACAACGGTCCGATGATCTACACGATAGGTATTCTCGGAGGAGAGCACGAGAAGCGCGCGAAACGTGCATTGGAGTCCTTGGCAGTCAATACGGGCGGCGTGGCCTTCTTCCCGAAAGACCTGGGTGAAGTCGATCAGATCGCCCGCGCTGTCGCGCGCGACATTCGCAGCCAGTACTCGATTTACTACCGCCCAACCCGTCCCCAGGAGCAAGGCGGCTTCCGCCAGGTAAAAGTGGACGCCCACGCTCCTGGCTATGGACGCCTGCAGGTCCGCACACGCGCTGGCTACTATGCGAATCCGCAGCAGCGCGCCTCAAAATAATCGGGCCATCAGGTGATCGGGCCATCGGGTGAGGTGAAAACCAAGGCAACGACAAAAACCTGACGCGGATTTCGCGGATGGGACGGGGATCGCGCTGAAAAATAGGAACGGATTTCTTCCAAACGCTTGGCTGGTGAATTTCTCAGAATGACGTGCAGATTCAGCGTAGTGCGCGTCCCGGCATCCGCGTCAGGTTTTACTTCACCCGATGACCCGATCTCAATGCGCTAAGATGGAATCCGGATGAGCACCACTGAGGCCCTCCATCTGCGCGTCGCCGAAGACATTACAGAGCTCGTTGGCGAAACTCCCATGCTGCATCTTCGGCGCATCGCCCCCACCGGCAGCGCCGAAATCTACGCCAAACTTGAATATCTGAATCCGGGCGGCAGCGTAAAAGATCGAGCGGCCATCGGCATGATCAGCCGTGCTGAACGTGAAGGCAAACTGCGCAAGGGCAGCACCATTATCGAAGCCACTGCGGGAAACACAGGCATTGGGCTATCGCTCATTGGAGTCAATAAAGGCTATCGCGTCATCGTCGTAGTCCCAGAACGGTTCTCGGAAGAAAAAGTCAAAGTCATGGGAGCGCTGGGAGCCGAAGTCATCCGTACTCCTGACGCTGAAGGCATGCAAGGGGCGATCACCAAAGCTCGTGAGATCGCAACCGGAATTCCCAATTCCTTCGTAGCACTGCAGTTTGAAAATCCCGCCAATCCTGAGTTCCATTACGAAACCACAGCGCAGGAAATTTATGAGCAGATGCAGGGCCGCGTCGATGCTGTCGCGATCGGTGTCGGCACCGGCGGAACGTTTTCCGGCGTAGCGCGGTTCCTGAAGCAGAAGAACCCGAAAATCCTCACCGTTGCGGTAGAAACTCAAGGCTCAGTGTTACAAGGCGGTCGGCCGGGCCAGCACAAGGTCGAAGGCATCGGCGTAAGCTTCGTTCCGAAAACGTTCAAGCGTGAGTACTGCGACGAAATCATCATGGTGTCCGACGAGGACGCCTTTCGAACTGTCCGCGAGTTGGCGCGTCAAGAAGGCGTGCTGGGTGGTTCCAGTGCTGGAGCAAACGTCTTTGCGGCAATGCAGATCGCGAAGCGCCTGGGTGGCGGTAAACGCGTTGTGACCGTCATACCGGATGCCGCCGAGCGATATCTCTCCAAGAACATCTTCGAGGGCGGAAGCTAGCTAAGCGGGGTCACCGGGTCAGAGTCAGTACCGTCTGCGGTAGCAGATGGGTGTATGCCTGTCCTCACCCACCCGCTACTGCGGGCGGTTCTGACTTCAACAACCACCCGATTCCAAACTGCTATCCTCGATGTAATGACGAAAGCAAATCCCGGTTTTGCCACTCGCGCCATCCACGTCGGACAGGAGCCCGATCCATCAACCGGCGCTGTCACCGTTCCCATATTCGCTACTTCCACCTACGTTCAAGAGGAAATCGGCAAAAACAAGGGATACGAATATGCCCGCGTCTCGAATCCAACGCGCACGCGTCTTGAAGAGAACTTGGCCGCCCTTGAAGGAGGAGCCTCGGCGCACGTCTTCGCCAGCGGCATGGCGGCGATCACGGCCATGCTGACGATGATGAAGTCCGGGGATCACATCGTATGCGGCTCGAACGTTTACGGCGGTGTGCCTCGACTGTTCAATCAAGTGCTGGTCAATTACGGACTGGAATTCACATACGTCGATACCTCGCAAGCCAAAGCCGTCGGGCAGGCACTCCGTCCCAATACGAAACTCGTACACATTGAGACGCCCACAAATCCGCTGATGACAGTAACCGATATCGCGGCTGTGGCGAAGGTTGCACACGCTCATGGAGCGGAGCTTTCCGTGGACAACACCTTCATGTCGCCGTATTTCCAAAAGCCGATCGCGCTAGGCGCCGATATTGTCATGCATTCGACGACGAAGTTCCTAAATGGCCACAGCGATGGTCTCGGAGGAGTGCTCGTCTGCACTAAGCCAAAGCACAAAGAGACCTTTGCATTCGTGCAGAAGTGCACTGGAGGAATTCTTTCACCATTCGAGTGCTGGCTCGTGCTGCGAGGCGTTAAGACTCTCGCCGTCCGCATGGAACAGCATGACAGGAATGGAAGACGAGTAGCCGATTTCCTGAATCGGCACAAGAAAGTGAAGAAGGTCTTCTATCCCGGACTTTCGGATCATCCTCAGCACGAGCTCGCCAAGAAACAAATGTCCGGCTTTGGCTCGATGATCACCTTCGAAACCGGTTCCTTCGACAATGCACAGAAAATGCTGCGCAAAGTACGTGTCTGCTCTCTCGGAGAGTCGCTCGGAGGAGTGGAAACCTTGATTTCTCATCCCGCCACCATGACCCACGCAGCGTTAGGTGAGCAGGGTCGCGCCGCGATCGGACTCACAGACGGCATGGTGCGCATCTCCGTCGGCATCGAAGACATTGATGACATCATTGCCGACCTGGATCAGGCTCTGGCAGCCATTTGAGCTGTATCTCTTGGAGTACATCCATGCCCAAAAGCCATGCCCAAAAGCATTGTCATTCCTCGCGCCGGTGAAAAGGACGGTCCACTTCATAAATGGGATGTTGCGGCGCGAGGAATCTGCTGTTCATAACTATCGAGAAAAGCAAATCCCTCAGGCCATCTCGAAACCCGTAAGACAATGTGCTTCGCAGCTGCCGGAGGATGACAATATAGGAATTGATGCTGGCAATAAACAAAAGCCTCCGCTCACGCGGAGGCTTTTGTGTGTCGGCAGTCAATTATCCACGTTTACGTTTGTTGTGCTTGTCCTTGTAGATCTGCTTGGAAAGCTGGTTCTGCTGCTGATTGAGTGTCTTGCGATCCTTCTTGGTCAGCTTGCCGTTATCCATCTTGCGCATGTCGCGCTCTTCCTGATTTAACGCGTGCTCTTTCTTTTCGATATGGCGTCTTTCGCCACGAGTCAGTTGACCACTCTTTACGCCCTGATGAATCCGGTCCTGCTGATTTTCTTTGCGCTGACGGATGGTTGGCTTTTTGTCATCATTATCGGTTCTGGCGAAGCATGTCGCTGTGAGCATCGCCGCGAGTGCGAATGAAACAAGTTTCTTGTTCATAGATGTCGGTTGTATCGTCCTCTCTTCTCGGTGGTACCCGAGTGTCTCTGGTTCACCGGGTACTGACACGCTACTTATGCCAGAGTTGCCGGTCGGTAGTGACGCTGGGAACCGAAAACGGCATTACGAAGGTACATGGGGCAACAGGAGCTTCGGAGCAGCGAAGCCACGAAGCTGCGCGGCATTACTACATCAGTATCCAGCAGTCCATGACGTCCACTGCGTCCACTTCGTCCACTAGACCCACTCCCGGTTAGTGTTTGAATGCACTTCCTCCCTGCATGCAGTTTCGTGTCAGCATTTTCGTGGCCCTCACTGTTCCATAGCCACCCCCGTGTTACCTTGTCTCGACCATGCAGATGCAGCGTCGAAGCCTTTCCGGCATACAAATTTGGGCCTTTGCCGCCGCCGCTTTTGGCACAGTTGCAGTCATCCTCGCGCTGATCTCGCGCCTGCACACTTTACCCAGTGCCCTTCTTTTCGTTAGCCGCTGGGCAGTGCTTGTAGTGCTTCTCGTGTATGCGTCTTTACGTCGCTCGTTGATGACCTGGATTTTCGCTTCCATGGTGATCGGCGGGATTGTGGGCTACGATTTTCCGCATCAAGCAGTCAGCCTTGAAGTGATCACCCAGATATTCCTGCGTCTGATCAAAGCCATCGTTGCTCCTCTCATCTTCAGCACGCTGGTGGTTGGAATCGCCGGGCACTCTGACCTGAAGCAAGTGGGACGCATGGGCATAAAGTGCCTGATCTACTTCGAAGTGATCACAACGCTAGCGCTGGTGATTGGACTGGCTGCAATCAACATCAGCAAGGCAGGTGTTGGGGTCCACGCTCCCGCCGATCAGGTTGCGGGCCCTGCCGTTCCTCAGAAGCAGAGTGCGAGCGATTTGATTGTCCACATTTTTCCCGAGAACATCGCGAAATCGGTGGCCGAAGGACAAGTCCTGCAGGTGGTCGTCTTCGCAGTGATCTTTGCACTCGCTCTCGGCATGCTTCCCGAACCAAAGCGCCGCCCCTTGCTGACTTTCTTCGAGAGCCTCTCGGAAACAATGTTCAAGTTCACCAACATCGTCATGTACCTGGCAGCCCCGGCGGTCGGAGCCGCCATTGCTTACACCATTGGACAGCTCGGCGTGAATGTCCTCTCGAACTTAGCCAGGCTCCTTGGAACACTCTACGTTGCGCTGATTGTTTTTCTTGGTGGCGTGCTATTTCCCGTAGCTCTACTCGCACGCGTTCCAGTGCGGAGATTCATCCGCGCAGTTGCCGAGCCGGCGGCGATTGCCTTCGCCACGAGCACATCTGAAGCCGCGCTGCCACGCGCAATGGAATCGATGGAAGCCCTCGGAGTTCCGCGACAAATGGTCGCGTTCGTGATTCCCACCGGCTACAGTTTTAATCTCGACGGCAGCACGCTATATCTCACACTCGCCTCTGTGTTCGTCGCCCAGGCTGCGGGACGTTCCCTTGAAATCGGCGAACAGATTCTGCTCGTGCTTACGCTAATGCTCACCAGCAAAGGTGTGGCCGGCGTACCGCGTGCGAGCCTTGTGATCCTGCTGGCGACGCTCGGTAGCTTCAACCTACCCCTGTGGCCTGTGTATATCATTCTAGGAATCGATGCTCTCATGGACATGGCGAGGACAACGGTAAACGTGATCGGCAACTGCCTCGCCAGCGTCGTGATTGCAAAATGGGAAGGTGAATTCGGGAAGGAATCGCCGTCAGAGGTGGTGGTCGAGGCGTTGTGACTTTCACTCTATTCTGTCATTCCGAGCGAAGCGAGGAATCCCTACGAACTTCTACGTCCTCTGCTAGAACCATCATTGGCTTGCTATCTGACATTGGACAACAGTAGGGATTCCTCTCTCCGCGCCCAAACAGCGGGCGCTACGCTCGGAATGACAACAAAGGCTAGTGATATCCCATGCGCACCAGTGTCCTTTGCGCAAATGGTGAGTAGATCGCAGCAACGAACAGCGCAAATCCAAATCCCAGCCCGATGGTCGGCACCAGGAACAGAGCCATCCCCGACCAGAACTCGTCGATAACGAGCAAGAATGGAAACAGACGACGAAATTTCTCCCCGAGCAGGTGGTAATCGAAAGCAAGTGCGAAGAGTAAATAGAAACGGACCGGCACTCCCATCGCACACCAGAGAATGATGCCGGACGTTACTGTCAGTGCCTGCACAGGACCAAAACTGAACTTCGCCAGCATCCTCACCCACAGCAAATAGTGCAGCGCCGCAATGTAAGAAACCAGATACGCAAACTCAATCAGTAACAGTAAGCTGCGGGCAGCAGTTCGCGGAGCTTTGGGCAGTTCGTCGGAGGTATGCGAAGGCGGATCAACATCGCCGGCGGCGGTTTGATGAGAAGCCGGAGAGACACCCGCAACGGAGTTGCTGTAGACGGCTCCAATAAAACGATACCCACGTCGCGGCAGCGTCTCGATAAAACGAGGATTACTGGCCGAATCTCGCAGCGCCTCGCGAACTTTGTTGATCGCGGTATTCAGGCCATGCTCGAAATCAACAAAGGTATCTGCCGGCCAGAGACTCTGTCGCAGCTCTTCCCGCGTCACGAGATCTCCAGGCCGAACCAGGAGAGCACTGAGAACCTGGAACGGCTTGCCTTGCACCTTTAAGAGACGGCCATCACGGCGCAGCTCCCCGGTTCGCAAATCAGCTTCGAACTCAGCGAAGCGGACGACCTCAGAATTCGATCGAGACTCGTTCGGCAGCATATCCAGGCTACTTGTGAGCAGGACTAGAAGAGCCCACAGGCTCAAGCATCATCACCTTACTCGCATTCTCCTCTACCGCCGTTTTCGAGTACACCAGAGGAAAATACTGGCCGGCTTCCCAAAATGGGAGAAGATCGGCATAATGCCAGCTTCCAGGCTGTCCGCTCTGCCCAGGTGTGTTGATGGCGAGAGAGTTGTCCCAGTTGCTCAGATCGAAGATCTCGCGATAGCTGGCGCCGGAAACCTGCGCGAATCCGCTGCCCGATTCTCCTGTCGCATCGACAGTGTTTCCGTCGCCGGGACGCGCAATCGGACCGAGATCAAACAACTGCCGCGCTCCGGGCAGTTGGTCGAGGGAATGCCGAAAGGTAATCGTATGCATTCCGCCCCAGGACCACAGCGCCGGATCGTCTCCTTGCTTTTCCTCCATCTCGTGCCCCGCATCTGCCAGCGTGGAGAGCAGAAGCTGCTGCTGGTCCGCAAGCGGAAGAGACCTCAGGTAGTCCATCGCCTGCTGCAGGCCGAAATGATTTGCGACCTCCGCTCCAGACTCGCCCGCCAACCTGTTGACGAGAGCAGTGCGGAGATGGCGCTCCCAGACCTCGTACAGCGCGCCCGGAACCGAAGGCGAACGCAGAACGCGGTCCCAATCCTTCAGCATGTCGAGGAACCGCGCCTCTGCGCCGTCGCTGTGCCGCGGCAGCATGCGGATGAGTTCGTCGGCCGGAATTGAG
The DNA here is from genome assembly GCA_035764005.1 of Terriglobales bacterium. NCBI lineage: Bacteria > Pseudomonadati > Acidobacteriota > Terriglobia > Terriglobales > Terriglobales bacterium. Next base: position 3,318 of record DASTZZ010000009.1, on the reverse strand, counting down.
TACACGTCATTTTGCAGATTCTCGCTGTCTTGAACTCTGATCTTCTGCTGCTTGTCGGCAAAGCCGGTGAGTACTTTGCGGATTCGTTCGACGCGATAGGTCGCCCACTCGTACCCGACTTTGTATTTGTAATCATCCGCGATCGTGCGATTGTTGGCGGTCGCAAACCATCCTTGTTCAGGATTGAACGTGCGTGGGAGCTGATCGAGTGGAACAAATCCGTTCCACTCATGTTTGCCGTCGCTTCCTGAAACGGGAAGCAGGCCGGTCCAACTTCGGATCGGAGTAAGCCCGGCGGACTGCTCTCCGATATTGCCGTCCAGATCGGCATAGACCATGTTCTCCGGCGGCAGCCTCCAGCGCTCCAATGCCTCTAGGAACTCTTTCCAGTTCTGCGCACGATCGACCGACAAAGAGGCCAGATAACCTGCCGTTCCCGCCTCGCTCCCCACCCAGTGAAGGGCGAGCGCGCGATGATGGGTAGCGTCCTCCCAAAGAACTGGCCCATGCTCGGTGAACTGCAGTTTGACAGTTTCCGTGGGCGCACCCTTTACGTTGATGGTGGTCGCCTCCTCTCGCATCTGCCGCCACTTGCCGTTCTGCTTGTACTCCCGCGGGTTCGCCGGATTGAGTTCTTCAACGTAGAGATCCTGTTGATCGACGGGAAAGATGGTCAGCCCCCAGGCAACGCGCTGGTTGTGTCCGATCGCAACCCCCGGCAACGCAGGTTCGCCGGCGCCGATCACGTTCCACCCCGGCGCTACCAGATGCACGATGTAGCGCAGCGAAGGTACGGCAATCACGCGATGCGGATCGTTTGCCAAAATCGGCTTGCCCGTCGCTGTGAGTTTGCCGGAGATCGTCCAGTTATTGCTGCCTACCGGGTTATCGCGGGAGGGAAATTCAATGCGAACGTCTCCGCCGACCAGTCCGTTGAGCAACTCTGGACTGAACCCCGCATAGTCGATTCCCGATTCGGGATCGAGTGTGATATGCGGGTCCGGATCAATCACCTGTTGTGCCTTGTCCGAACCGAGCTTTACAAGCAGCTCGGCATCGAGCAGCTCAGAGCGCGCGTTGCCCGTCATGGAATACGCAGCCATGCGCGAGAGGCAGTCTTCCGGCTTCCAGGGCTCGGGCTTGAACCCGGCCAACTGGAACTCGATCGGCAATCCCGGCCCGCCGGGAGAATTGATGTAGTGAATGTAGGCGTTAATGCCATTGGTGAAAGCGGTCAGAATGCTGAGCGCGTCCGGCGCGTAACTCTTGTATTCGGCTTCCATGTCGCCGCGATAGCGCAGCAGCCGCGCATATCGATCACGCTCAACGGCGGATTTACCCAGCACCTCGGCAAGCCTTCCTTGTCCGGCTCGCTTCCACATTTCCATTTGGAAGAGACGGTCCTGGGCGGCGACGAATCCCTGCGCGAAGAAAAGATCATGCTGGTTGGCGGCATAGATGTGCGCCACTCCCCAGTTGTCGCGCTCGACTTTAACACCCTGCTGCAAGCCACGAACTCTAACCTCGCCCTCGAGCGGGGAAACAGCCTTTTGCGCACGCTCGGCGAGACCGCCACTGCCGTGTTGGCCGTCGAGTGAGGTCGTGAGTACTACGCTGAGGAGGAGGATAAGAGCGCTTCTCATTCAGGGCACGATTATATGGACTTGAGGGAAATGACGTAGACCCGCCCACATTTGGGTGGATTTCGCGATTGCGTGATTTCGTGATTTCGCGATTGGAACTTAGCAATCACGAAATCGCGCAATCACGAAATCGCGAAATTGTTAAGCCTGAACGAGGTCGGCCGATTCGCCCTTTGTCACACTTCCGCGCAGGTACCGGAGTAACCGACACTTGCCTCGCGAAATCGCGCTATTCTTCCTCTATCGAGAGTCGATTTGAGCTGAAAAACCTGCTTGAAGAAGAGCGACGGCAATTCCGCGCGAGCCTGCCTGAGAACCCGGCAGGGCTGTGGAAGCGGTTCACCGGACGCATCGGAGTAGTGTTGTCTGGAGGCGGCGCGCGCGGCGCCTACGAGGCCGGCGTTCTGCTCGCCTTCCAAGATGCCCAACTGCCCACGCACATCCTCACTTCGACCTCCATCGGCGCAATCAACGCCGCTTCGTATGCTGGACACGGGCGCGGCTTTTACGGCAACGCCGAGCCGCTGGTGCAAGGCTGGCTCGATCTGACACCGACCACGGTTGGGATCGACTGGTCACGCTACATCATCGTCCTTGCTGGACTCATCACGGCCACGGCCGGATTTGGCAATGCATTCGCGGACTTATTGCATCGCTTTGGGATCTATTTCCATCAAAGCAGCCCGCTGTTGACATGGCTTTTTCTCGGCATCGCGGGATTGACGATTCTTTTCAACTATACGGAACTCTCATACGCATATTACGTGGTGATCCATGCGCTTCGACGAAGCCCCTGGATCCCCGAGCGAAAGAAGCTCGCACCATCGCTGGCGGCCAATGCGTTTCTTCTGCTCTTCTTGATTTGGCTGCTGATCTCGACACGAGTGCAGTTCAAAGCTTCTCCGACATTCGCGTTTACACCGCGATCTATTCTGGTGCTCGGAATCATTCTGCTGGCAATTGCCCTTGCATGGCCGATCCTGCGCAATGCCGCCAGTCGCATAAGCCAGAGAATCCTGAAATCCCCTCTCGATCCAGGTCTGTTTCAGAATTACGAGCGAACTCGCTTCCTCAAGAGCCGGATTCATCCGCGACGACTTCGCCGCTCAGCGATGCGCGTCGTCATGACGGCAGCCGAGCTCTACACCGGTCGCGAAAGATACTTCGTCAACAAAAAGCTTGAGGAACTGGAAAAAGATCCCGGAGTCGATATCGAGTTTCTCCACTCGCATTTTGAGTACGCGCACGATGCGATGAATGCCGTCATCGCCTCTTCGGCATTCCCAATCGCCTATGAGCCGGTGAAGATGCACGGCGGGCTTTGGTCGGATGGAGGATTGGTAGCCAAGCAGCCCATTACGCCGGCGATTCGGCTTGGGGCCGATGTCGTGTTCATGGTCACCGTAGATGCCGAAAAAGAGATCGTTCCCAAAATCAAAACTTTCTTCGACGTCGGAATGCGCGCCTTCGACATCCTCATGTCACGCAACGTGCTCGCAGAGTTGCGGTTGCTGAACAATGTCAATCAAATCTGTGAAGCATACGCAGAGAAGAACGGCCTGCGTCCAGAGCAGATCGTGCTCGAAGTAGGCACTCACACGTATCGTTATCTGAAAGCCTTCACGATTCGTCCGGCGGCTCCTCTTGCCGCAACACTCCTCGATTTCGACGGCCG
>DASTZZ010000008.1 GCA_035764005.1 Terriglobales bacterium | reverse complement strand
CAGAATATCCTCGTGTTCCGATTTGGGAACGGTCTCTTTGAGCCGATCTGGAACCGGAATTACATCGAGCATGTGCAGATCACGGTCGCAGAGACAGTCGGCGTCGAAGGTCGCGGCGGGTACTACGACACCTCGGGCACGCTCCGCGACATGGTCCCCAATCACATCATGCAGCTCATCAGCCTGACAACGATGGAGCCGCCAATCTCCTTCCACGCCGACGATGTTCGCGATGAGCAGTCCAAAGTCCTGCACGCCATCCGCAGCATGAGCGGAGAAGAGGTCATTCAAAACGCGGTTCGCGGGCAGTATGGTCCGGGAACTACGGCCAAAGGCGAGCGCATGCCCGGCTACCGGCAGGAGCCGAGCGTCAATCCGCAATCGCGAACCGAAACCTTCGTCGCGCTGAAGCTCTCGATCGATAACTGGCGCTGGGCCGGCGTTCCGATTTACCTGCGCACTGGCAAGCGCATGGCGCGGCGTCATACGGAAATTGCCATTGAATTTAAACGCGCTCCGTTTGTCCTTTTTCGCCAGACCGATATTGCACACCTGCCGAGTAATCAACTTGTGATCAATGTTCAGCCGGACGAAGGTATTGCGCTCAAATTCGGCGCGAAGGTTCCCGGTCCTCTGGTCAAGGTCGGGCCGGTGAACATGAGCTTCAACTATCAGGACTATTTCGGCGGCGCCGCGCAAACCGGCTACGAAGTCCTGCTCTACGACTGCATGATTGGTGACGCCACTCTCTTCCAGCGCGCCGACATGGTCGAAGCCGGGTGGAGCGTGGTCGATCCCGTTTTGGATGTGTGGAAGGCGCTACCGCCGCGCGAGTTCCCGAATTATCCCGCGGGCACTTGGGGACCAAAGGAAGCCGACGATCTGATGACCCGCGACGGACGCCACTGGAGAAATGTTCCCGCATGATCCTCGCCGGTGACGTCGGCGGGACCAGCGTGCGTCTCGCGTACTTCGAGAGGAAACAAGGCCATCTCGTTCCCGTTGCCGAGGAGATCAAGCACGCACGCGACTATCCGAGCCTCGCTGCTGCAGTTGTGGATTTTCACAGTAAGCAGAAGCTCGCGGTCGCCTGCGCGTGTTTCGGCGTCGCTGGTCCTGTCACTGGCCGTGTAGTGAAAGCGTCGAACCTGCCCTGGATCATCGATGCTGCCGCACTCGAAGCGAGCACCGGAATTAAGAACGTCCATCTCATCAACGATCTCGAAGCGAACGCTTACGGCCTTGCCGAACTCGAAGACACAGACTTCGAACTTCTCACGCCGGGCATTCCGGGCCGCGAAGGAAACGCCGCTGTAATCTCCGCCGGAACAGGCTTGGGTGAAGCCGGACTGTTTTGGGACGGCACTCGCCACATTCCGTTCGCCGCCGAAGGCGGACACGCCGACTTTGGGCCCGCCAACGATCTGCAAGCCGAACTCTGGCAGTACCTGCACAAAAAGTACGGACACGTGAGTTGGGAACGCGTGCTCTCCGGCCCCGGCCAGTTCGGCATCTACGAGTTTCTGCGCGAGACCGGCAAAGGAACGGAAGAAGCCTGGCTGACTGAGGAGTTCAAGAACAGCGACGATCATTCGGTGGTGGTTACGCGCAACGGCCTGAGCGGAAAGAGCCCGTTGTGCGAGCAGGCGGTGAATATCTTTGCCGAGATCTATGGAGCGGCCGCAGGCAATCTCGCTTTGAAAATCTTCGCAGTCCACGGCGTGTACGTCGGTGGAGGGATTGCACCGAAAATTCTTTCAAAGCTGCGGGAGCCTCGTTTCATGAATGCCTTTCGCAATAAGGGTCGTTTGCGTCCATTGATGGAGAGCATTCCCGTGCGTGTGGTGCTGAACGACAAGACCGCTCTGCTCGGCGCCGCCCACGTTGCGATGATGTATTGCGAACCGGGAAAGGCGAACACGAAGGTCACGGAGGAAACGGAGGAGGTCACAAGGAATTCTTAGTGACCTTTTGTGTAAACTTCGTGACCTTCGTGTTCGCTCTTCCTCGGGGTCTGTCGGATAGGAAGAATGCCTGAGAAACCGAGCATCCGAATTCTCGATGATTTGCAAGCAATTGCCCGAGCTGCCGCCGAAGAATTCATTGTGCGCTGCCAGCAATCGATCAAAGATCACGGGCGATTCACGGTCGCGCTCTCTGGAGGCTCAACTCCAAAGGCGCTCCATGCAGTCTTAGTTGAGCGCTTCAAAGCAAATCCGAAGCTCATCGAATGGTCACGCGTGCAAATCTTTTTCGGTGACGAGCGACATGTTCCGCCGGATCATCCCGACAGCAACTTCCGCATGGCGAATGAGACGCTACTGTCGAAGGTGCCGATCTCGAAAGAAAACATTCATCGCATCCATTGCGAAAATCCGGATGCTGCTAAGGCTGCGGCGGAATACGATGCAGAGCTCGCGAAGGCTTTTCGATTAAAAGAGAGCGAGTTTCCACGCTTCGATCTGATTCTTCTCGGCATGGGTCCGGACGGACACACTGCTTCACTGTTTCCCAAAACGGCAGCGCTGAATGAACTCAGTAAGCGCGTCGTCGCGAATTGGGTCGACAAGTTCAATACGTGGCGAGTGACGTTTACAAGGCCAACCATCAACAACGCCGCGTCGGTGATGCTGATGGTTGCAGGCGAAGATAAGGCCGCCGCGCTGGCCGAGGTCATGGATGGTGGAAGTCCGGAAATGTATCCGGTGAAATACGTGAAGCCGACGAATGCACGGCTTGTTTGGCTATTGGATCGCGCAGCGGCGAAGTTAGTGAAGGTATCGAGCTAAAACAAAGAATCCTCCCTCGCCCTGTCATCCTGAGCGCTTCTTTTGCGCGAAGGATCTCCCGGAATTCGTACGACTTCAATGCAGTCGGCGTGGCTCTTCTACGAAGCTCGACGAGCACTGGCCGAAGAGCCTCGCGAGTGTCATGTCAGGTATGAACATCGCGGGAGATCCTTCGCGCAACAGAAGCGCTTCAGGATGACAGGTGTTCCGAGTATAGGTTTGCCATGGTGGGATCCTCGCCCCCGAACAAGTCGAAGCCTCTCACCATCCTTTGTTAGCCTATTCCGTACTGCCTATCGCCTACTGCTCTCCTCATGCGCAAAGAACACGAACGCCTTCTTCAAGACAAAAATCACGAAATCTATTGGAAGCGCTGGGGATCGTACCTGAGCGAGCGCGCATGGGGCACGGTGCGCGAGGACTACAGCGCGAACGGAGATGCCTGGCGCTACTTCACGCATGATCAGGCGCGCTCACGAGCTTATCGCTGGAACGAGGATGGTCTCTTTGGATTCTGCGACCGTCACCAGCTCATCTGCTTTGCTCTCGCGATGTGGAATGGACGCGATCCGATTTTGAAAGAGCGGCTGTTCGGGCTCAGCGGTCCTGAAGGAAATCATGGTGAAGATGTAAAAGAGTGCTACTTCTATCTCGACAACACGCCCTGTCACACGTACATGAAGGCGCTGTACAAGTATCCGCAGCAGGAATTTCCTTATCAGCGACTGGTCGACGAAAGCCGCCGGCGCACGCGTCTCGATCCCGAATTTGAACTGACGGACACCGGCATCTTCGACGACGGTCGCTGCTTCGATTTGTTCATTGAGTATGGAAAAGCATCGAGTGAAGAAATTCTGATCCGACTAACCGCCTGGAATCGCGGTCCTGAGGCTGCCCGGCTGCATCTGCTGCCGACGATCTGGCTTCGCAACACGTGGTCGTGGGGCGCCAAGGAGCCGGTTGAGCATCAGAAGCCCAAATTGGAACGGATGGCCGACATGCACGGCCTGCCGGTGGTGCGCGTCTATCATCCGCAATACGGAGAGCGCTGGCTGTACTGCGAAGGTTCGCCGCAGCTTTTGTTTACCGAAAACGAAAGCAATCTGCGCCGACTGTTCGGAGTTCCGAATCGCGGCTTCTATCAGAAAGATGCAATCAACGACTTCATTATCAAAGGTCACCGTTATCGCCTGAATCCGGAGCAGGTCGGAACAAGAGCTGCGGTCTATTACGATCTCGAAATTCCGCCTGGTGAAAGCGCAGTAGTAAAGCTGAAGTTCACGCAGAAACTCGACAGTACTCTGGATCATTTCGGGGCTGCGTTCGATGAGGTCTTTCGCGAGCGCATTTATGAGGCGGATGATTTCTATCGCGACATCATCCCGGCCTCGCTCTCCGCTGATGGACGCAGCGTGATGCGCCAGGCATTCGCGGGAATGCTTTGGTCGAAACAGTTCTACAACTATGACGTGCAGACCTGGCTCACAGGCGATCCCGGTCAGCCCAAGCCGCCACGCCAGCGGCTCACAGGGAGAAACTCAGATTGGGAGCACTTCTATTCCGACGACATCCTCTCGATGCCGGACAAGTGGGAGTATCCGTGGTTCGCTGCCTGGGATCTGGCTTTCCACTGCATTCCGCTCGCGCTTCTCGATTGGGACTACGCCAAGTACCAGCTCACGCTCTTATGCCGCGAGTGGTACATGCATCCCAACGGGCAGCTTCCGGCCTACGAATGGAATTTTGCCGACGTGAATCCACCGGTGCATGCCTGGGCGTCGCATCGTGTGTATCAGATCGAACGGCGCATGACCGGCAAAGGAGACTTTGCGTTTCTCGAGCGCATCTTCCACAAGCTGCTCATCAACTTCACCTGGTGGGTGAACCGCAAGGACATGGCGGGCAACAACATCTTCCAGGGAGGCTTCCTCGGGCTCGACAACATCGGCGCCTTCGATCGCAGCGAGCAGCTTCCCGGCGGCGCATACATGGAGCAGTCCGACGGCACGAGCTGGATGGCCAGCTACAGCCTGCACATGCTGATGATTGCGCTCGATCTGGCCCTGCAAGACTCGGTGTACGAGGACACGGCCATTAAATTTTGGGAGCACTTCCTCTTCATCGTAAAAGCGATGAACCGCAACATCGACGGCGCGGGAATCTGGCACGAGGAAGACGGCTTCTACTACGACGTGCTGCGGATCTCTGATGGCTCGCATATCCCCATGCGCATCCGTTCCGTTGTGGGGCTCGTACCGCTTTTTGCTGTGCAGACGCTCGAGCCGGGGCTGCTGCAGCGGCTGCCGAACTTCGCTCATCGCATTCAGTGGTATATCGATAACCGTCCCGATCTCACCGAGAACATCGCCTGCTTCCAGGCCGAAGGAGTGAAAGAGAGACAGCTTCTGGCCATCGCCGACGAAAAACGTCTGCGACGAATCCTGAAGATCATGCTCGACGAGAAGGAGTTTCTTTCCCCATTTGGGATTCGCAGTCTCTCGCAGTACCACCGCGAGCATCCTTTTCGTCTGGAGATCGCCGGCCGCGAGCACGTCGTCGACTATGAACCCGGCGAATCGACTACCGGCCTGTTCGGCGGCAACTCGAATTGGCGCGGTCCGGTGTGGCTGCCGATGAATTTTCTGATCATCGAGTCGCTGCAGCGGTATCACCACTATTACGGCGATCGCGTAAAAGTTGAATGCCCCACAGGCTCAGGAAAATTAGTGAGTCTGGGCCAGGTTGCCGAAGAACTGTCCCATAGACTCACGCGCCTGTTCCTTATAGGTAACGATGGACGTCGCCCTTCTCATGGCCGGAATGTACTGTTCCAAAATGATCCTCATTGGAAAGATTTGGCGCTCTTTTACGAATACTTCCATGGCGATACTGGCGCGGGCCTGGGAGCTTCACATCAGACCGGATGGACTGGATTGATCGCAAAGCTCATGCAGCAGAATGGAGAGCCAAGGGAGAGTAGCGCTCCGAAGAACTCAAAGCGCGTCCGAAGCTAAAGGGGACTGCTCCCTCAGGTTGTCAGATTTTGTGATTTCCCGATTTCGCGATTTCGTGATTTGGTGTCGCGAGATCATGCCATCGCGAAATTGCGCCTCATTGTGTTGCCGGCGTGTTCTGGGCCGGCGGCTTCGGTTGATGTTGCAATACGCCGGAATCGACCGTCTGCCCAGTTCGGGAAATTGTCTGGAAGTACAGTTTGTCACCTCCAATCTCAACCAGCATGAACGTTCGATCGGTATCGAAGCCTGCGGCCATGTCGCTGGCATCGTGGCGCAGGTTGTGATAGCGAAGCTCGCCGGAGTTTCCTACCAAAAAGAAATAGATTCCGCCTTCGGGCTTGAAGCGCTCATAGACGTGGTCGTGACCTGACATCACGACGTTGACGCCGTATTTTTCGAAGATGGGCATGAGCTGATTGCGAAGATCGACATCAGAACCATGAAAGCGCCCGTCGGAATAGAGCGGATGGTGAAAGTAGGCGATCTTCCACTTGGCATTCGATTCTCGTAGCTGCTGCTGAATCCAGTCGAGCTGCGTCGGATCCATGTAGTTGCTGTCGAGCGCAAAGAACTGCACGTCGCCTTTCTTGAATGTGTAGTAACGCTGGCCGTTCATGTTGAACGGCTTGTACAGCGTTTCGTCAGAGTTGTCATGATTGCCTAGACAGGCATAGAACTTCACGCCCGCATCGAGCAGCGGCTTATATGGCGTTTCAAATTTGCGCTCGAAGTCTTTTGGCTTGTGTCCGCCATAGATGTTGTCGCCCATCATGATCACGAACTCATAATGCACGACGCTTTCGTAGGCTTCCATCTCCGCGGCGACGTCGTACTGGGGCTGCTCGCCAGTGCCGTTGTCGCCGATGACGGCAAAGCGCACCGACTTCTGCTCCAGCGGCAGCTTGACCTCGAGTTGGCTTTGCGCCGTTGCAGGCGCCTGCGTCAGAGTTGGGGTGGACGAAGGCGTCAGACGAAACGCGAGCGTTCCCGCGCCAATGGTGATCAGAGCTGCGAGGACGAGCTTGCGGATCATTTCGTGCTGGGTGTGGCGAGGTCAGGAATGAAATCGACGATCAGGTTAGCGGCGATGTCACGAAGAATGAGCTCGTGATCGACAAACCGATATTCCAATTCCTTCGGCAGCTTGGGCAAGTTCAGCAAGAGTGACGGTGGCATGGATTGCAAAGCTAGTCCATCAGGATAAGCCTGGTTCACCGCAAGATGCACACCACGGATGGGCTCAGCGCGCTGGTAGCTCTTGCGAATTTGCATGCCTCGGGGGCCATTGAGCGATTGTGAGACAAGATGCCGGAAGAGATCTGCAACCTCTGGAGTGAAGAGATCGCCTTGCTGCGCCTGAGGCCGTGCGCTGCGAATGCGATCACCGAGCTCATGCTGATACTCAGTCAATTGTGTTGGCGATTGGGTGTTCTTCGGAGTCGTCAGTCCGCTCTGCGCAGACTGCCGCAGCTTCATGTACTCCGCCACGCGCTTTTCAAAATCTGACGAAACTGCGGCGTTCGGATTGACCCTTTCCGCGGGTTTCGTTTGCGCGACTGCGACGGTCGGAGCGAGCACCAAGGCACATAAACTCGTGATTACGACGGTCCGCCTTCGTCCGTGCTTCCGTGTCTCCGTGGTGAAAAACCTGTCCATCACGCCTCCGGCTCGCGCTGCTGTTCCACTACGTCCTCCACGGCTTCGCGGACTGCCTGCTTGATTGCCTGTTTGACCGCGATCTTCACTGTCTCCTCGATCTCGTCGTGATCGATGGAAAAGCCGTTTTCCGCAGGCACAATCTCATTCATTACGTCTTCGACGACAGGCGCAACCGGCGGCAGAACTTTTGTCACGGTCTTGGCGACCTTCTTCGCGACTTTGGCTGCAGGCGGCTTCTCGATATCATCGGCTTCGTCGCCGGTTGCGACTACCCCGGTTTTCCAATCGTTTTCAAAGACCTTGGTGATTTCCTTTGCAATGTCGGCATCACGAAATGTGAGGCCGATCTCGCGGCGGGAATCGAGTTCCAACTCGCGCAGGCTCTGGCTGCCCATGAATACATCTTTGCCATCACGCACCATGGTGCGGGTGTGCAGCCGCAGCTTTTCCAATTTGCGAACTGCGATCTGGCTGTTGTGACGCGCCATTTTGCCGATTACGCGAACTTCTACCCCGGCTCGTGCTTTGTCTTCGAGGAGCTTGAGCATCTCGCGATCGGTGATCTTCACGTCATAGACCAGGAGCTCTTTCTTGGCTCCTTGGATGAATTTCCCAAGCTCCTTGCGAGCGTTCAGCGGGCTAACGATGAAACGTGGTGAACCCGGCCGAAACTTGCGGCGCTTGCTGTCAGCGTCGAACAGCCTGCCGGCTTCTTTCACCAACTCCTTTTCATGCGTGATCAGGCCGAAGCTGCGGCTGCGCTCGATGTCAATTTGCGTGTAGTTGAAGGCCAGCAGGTGGAGTTCTTTCCCATCGACGATCATCATTTTGCCGTGGTAGCGGACCAGATCGTCGGCGGTACGGGCGACCGTAACGCCGCGATCCAAAAAGCGTAACTCCAGCTTGCGCAGGTTCTTCTCGCCTCCCCGATTCGTGAACGCTATCAAGGCATCGACCGCGACACCCCGCTTCACAGCGTCTTCGAGAGCCTTTTCGATCTCCAGGCGGTCGAAGCGGAAGATGACGATCTGGATAGAGCTCTTTGCCCGCTCAATGGCTTTCACCAGTGGCTTGATTCCGTCTCCCGGCTGGACTAACAGCTTCACTCGACAGAGCTCCTGAGAAGCTTGGATGCGGAAAAAGCAGAGAAGAGCGAACACGAAGGTCACGAAGTCTCAACGGCGAGGCCACGGAGCTTCTGTACTTCGCAGACCGTCGTGCCCTCCAGGTCAAACGCGGGTCCTAAGCAGCCGAATCATGTGCTCTGGCTATCTAAGTCTCTGCTGAAGATTTCACAACGGAACCTTTCGGGAGCCGCTCTCGACCAGCGATTCCTGTTCGATATACATGCGCAAGAGCCTAATTAGCCGCCTTCTGGCGGGTTCGCTGCTTCTCCTCGCCAATCCTCTAATAGCCCAAACCCCCTCTTCGCCGAAAATCTTAATCTGGAGAGATCCGGGCGATATCTCAGCCAAGAACCTCCTCTATGGCTCTGGCGGCAAAAAGGACCAGCCTCGTCCGCCGGTGATTTTTGAGAAGGAGGACACAAACGGCTCAAATCCGAAGTTCGATGTTCGCGACCAGAACGGAACCAAGTGGAAGGTGAAGCTTGGGGTCGAGGCAAAGCCGGAGACGGTGGCCACGCGTCTATTGTGGGCTGTCGGCTATTTCACCGAGGAGGATTACCTGGAGCCTGAGTTAAAGGTGGATGGCCTGCCCAAGAATCTCCAGCGGGGCCAAAACCTGATCAAAGCAGGAGAAGCGCGTGATGCTCGCCTAAAGCATCATCCTAACCACGCCGAGAAGGGTGAAGAATGGCGCTGGCGCAAAAATCCTTTTTCGGGAACTCGGAAATTCAATGGCCTGCGGGTGATGATGTCCTTGCTCAACAACTGGGATGTAAAAGACGAGAACAATGCCATCTATCAAGAGAAATCAGGCGAGCAGCTCTACCTTGTCACGGATCTGGGCGCTTCGTTTGGATCAATTGGCTATCGCCTCGGACCGGGTCGCGGTAAAGGCGATTTAGGCGCATATCGGAGCTCGAAGTTCATAACGCACGTTCATCAGGACTACGTTGACTTCAGCTCTCCAGCGCACTCTACCGTCATCGGCATTCTGGGAATTTTCTCGATTCCCAATTTCGTAACTCGGATGCGCCTGCGCTGGATCGGACGCCACATCCCCCGCGAGGACGCCAAGTGGATCGGCGGACTGCTGGCGCAGCTCAAGCCTGCTCAGATTGAAGATGCGTTCCGTTCGGCTGGATATTCGGATAAGGATGTTGCCGAATACTCGGCAGTCGTAGAGAAGAGAATTGCTGATCTGGGAAAGCTGTAGCAAAGCCAATGGCTGGAGACGGATCCGGCTCTGGCCAGTCCGGTCCGTCTCCGGACCACTCGTCAGATAAGCAATAGACCGGTACCGCCGCTGGTTTCACCGGCAGTAGGTTTGGCCGCGCTCTTCTTCCCGCTCTTGCTGCTCTTTGCTCCGGCCGATTTCGGAAGAGCGTTGTCCACCGCCTTCGCATTCGTCAGATGATCTTCAAGCGTCGGATAAGTGCGCTTCGCGTAATCCTTCAAATCAGAGTTCGCGCTGGTGCTATTCGCTTCCTTCTTGAACTCCGCGACATCTTTGGTGTGGTCTTTCACCATCATCGCCATGTACGCACGATCGAACGCTGCGCCGTTTAGCTTCTCGAGCCGCTGCTGCTCCGCTTTTTGCTGGGCGTTTACATCTTGCGGCAAGGTGATGTTTGCCTTCGACGCGACGCCCTCAAGATCCTGCTCGGCTTTGCCGTGATCGTCGACCATGCGCTGGCCGAACTTCTTGACATCGTCGCTTTGAGCATTCTGCTGAGCGAGCTTGCCCAACGCGACTTCGGCCATGTTTCCCTGAGCCGCCTTCTTCGCAAATGTAGCGTCAGGATTGGCGCCTGCCTTGGATTTTGCCTTTGTATGCGCACCTGTTTGCGCAAACGCAGCAAATGAGAATGTGAGGATAAAAACTGCAAGCCTGTACATACGTATGCCTCTCTGAAAAGCTTCTTTGCTTAATTAGAGGTGGGATGAACGGCAGCGGTTTGCTGCAAGGGCGATAGGCGATACGCAATAGGCTCAGATTTCGACAATCCCTGCGAGCGAGTAACGATTCGGCAGCTTAGCTCCTAAAGGTTCGGGCCTGAATTGAATCAGCCTATTGCCGACTGCTTATCGCCTATTACCGTCCAAAACAATCACGGCCTGCATCCTTGCGAATGCAGGCCGTGGATAGTGGTGAGATGTCCTATTTTTGTCGAGCTGGCCAATCCCGTTTCCAGAACCAGCTGCTCACACATGCAGACCAGATGAATTTGTCACTCCTCGCGCCCCCTTCCGTTACCGGAAGCTTTACGCTTGACTTCGTCTTGCGACGCCGTCCTGCGAGTGCTCGAAGGTGAAGCCTGTTGCCTGGATTCGACAGGCCGTCCACCAAGTCGCCGCTCTTTGTTATCCCTTACCCTCTCGGGCTTGAGATAGGGCCACAGACATTCTGAAAAACTTGCGCTTCTCAGCTCCGTAGTCTCTAGGCTGGCTCGTCTATCCCACCGCTTTCGCCGCGAGAGGACTACCAGTCTTTCAGGCCATCTGGATTGCAACGCTGAACTTTCGCCCAACGCAGCATCACAGTTGGTCTTCGCCGATCTACCGTCGTGACTTGCGCCACGCTGTTCAGGTTTATCGGGCTTCCGCCTGCATGAACTCCGCACCCGACTCGCGCCGAATGGTTCGCCATGCTGAGGACTTCCCGCCGGGCTCCGTCCCTGAATTCCTGGTCCGAACCGAAGTTCGGGTTCAGTTCCAGCGGAGCCGACCATCAGTCACCGCCATCTTCCCGTTTCGGGAGGACTGCGTCTGACTGACAACCGCCGCACCCGCTTTGACTTGCGCCATGCGCTGTACTGCGATTTAGTCGCCGTGACCGGCAGAACGCTTTCGCAATCTGCCCGAGCTGCCCATCTTTCGATTGCTGCTCGTGCGTTCCATTTCTGGAGCGCCGTGTTCGTTGCAATCACTGTTTCCAGCACGACTGCAACTTGCCTTTGGCTTACGCCATCGGCTCCGGCAACCTGGCTGCGATCCGAAGCTTTCGACTGCGCTTGCGCACAATCAAACCCTTCGTCCACAGTGCTGATCACTTCTGCCTGCAGAATCTTCAGGAGCGCCTCAGGTTTCCCCAGTGCACCTCCCGCATGAAATCCAGCTTGCGCCGAACCTCATGCTCGCAGGCTGGCGAACTCACTCAGCTTTCGCCGAGCTTGTTCTCACAGGCTGGAGCGGTGAAGCCTCAACCCATGCTCAACCTGCCGGACTTTTCAGATATCGGCAACTTTCATCGCCGATGTTCCTAGCATCGAAATTCGCAATCTTTTGAACTGCGCTTCCGATGCGGAGCCCGCTGGCTTCCGGAGTCGAGCGGTTATTTGCCACTCGATCCTTGCACCCGGTCAGCAGCTTTCGCCGCTGCTCGTTTGCTCACCCGTCTGCATCATCGATCACAGCAACAAGTTGCGTTTCAACTTTCGTCGATCTGCAACCGGCCCTTGTTCGATCAGAACTCTCGGCTTCGTCTCGCGTCAGAACAGCCTTGCGACTGCCCTTCTCCGACGGAACTGCGGGTTCCAATCGATGTTTCAAGCATCCACCTTCTTGCGAAGGCCTCAACTTTGAAACTCAGGCTCGAGCGATTCAGGACATCTCACGCTCGCGTGCAAGTGAATTTACTCCTTTGGCGGATAGGCGCAAGAGAAATAAACCTCATTTTTGTGATTATCCTGTTCAAAACTTGTCCATGTTGTGGAGTCGGGTGGATAAGGAAGAGCGTCGCGGAAGGCAGCACAACTTGCGGTGCAGAAATTTTGTTGGAAGATGATTTGATCGCACGAACTTCGGTGCATCTTCCGCGCAGAAACCACGCACAGAAGCCTGGAAGACGTGG
The DNA here is from genome assembly GCA_035764005.1 of Terriglobales bacterium. NCBI lineage: Bacteria > Pseudomonadati > Acidobacteriota > Terriglobia > Terriglobales > Terriglobales bacterium. Next base: position 25,618 of record DASTZZ010000008.1, on the reverse strand, counting down.
ATTTAGAAGCCAGATCCTCGACTGTCGGCATTCCGGCTCTGGGTTGCGGCAATTTGCAAAACCATAACGAGGCGCCATCCGGCTCGGGAAAGTGCTGAGATAGAAAGCGCAACCACAACGAAGAGCACCGCGGAAAACGTACGCTCCACGTGGAGCGCAGGGCTAACAGACTGCCTTTGCCGCTCTGGCCGCTGCGACTGTTGGTTCGAGATCGTGCGAGGAGACCGTGGCGATTTGATGATCGGCAAAAAACGCGATGACCGCGATGCGATAGCTCTTCCACCGTGTGAATTGATCTTCGGTCACTCCAAAGGTGTGGGCGTGCTCGGCGCAGGACAAGGATCTGGGCTGCGCGATTGGTGGCTTTACACGAAAACGTCTCGCGCCATGCAATGACCAGAAGGCTAGCCAAATGACAAAGCAAGCTGCAATTAAGACAAACGCTCTCAGAGGATCCCAGAAATCGAGCCATTGCGGAGCTCTTGTGCGTGTGAGCGCAAACATGGGAGGACTGAAATAGTCGTATAGCAGCCTTATTCCCTCACGCATGGATTGGGCGATCGCAAGCCAAGCGATACCAGTCAGCACGAGATCCCGAAATAAAATCCAAAAGGGGACTTGCTTGGCGCGTATCAGTGGAGGTGGCGATACCCGAGGAGCACTGCGGTTCACGCAAGACCTCGATCGGGACTTGCCCATGTGCCTTGAGGCCGGTACATGCGCACGATAGCCCTTGGTAGTCCAGCCACGGCAGTTATCGCCTGCAGCATCCAGAAGAAGACTGGATACCAGGAGAGCCACATGATGGTTCGAAGAAGCCCTTTCTCGAATCTGCGCTCCAAACCTAGCCCAATAGTTGCTTGCAATAAATACGTGCTCGTCAGCACCGCTCCCCACCAGGCCGGAAGCAGGCTGACTTGAGGAAAGCCGGTATTTACATGGATACCGATTCGTTCCATTAGCCAGAGGCTAAGCGCGGTCACAATGGTGAAGGACCAAAGCACGCTGACGATGTAGTTTCCCCAAACGAGCCAAGCCCGCCAATGTTTTGGTGAAAGCAGCCGGCGAGCCGACATGAGAACGGTCTGTGTTCCTCCTTCCGACCATCGCAAGCGTTGTTTCCAGAGACCTCGCAAAGTCTCCGGCATGAGAATCCAGCAGATGGCGTTTGCCTGGTAAGTAATTCGCCAGCCTGCAAGCTGAATGCGCCAACTTAATTCGACATCGTCGGTGACCGTTTTGGAGGACCACCAACCCGCATCCTGCAGTGCTCGTTTGCGAAAGGCGCAAATTACGCCCGAAACGGTAAAAACCCATCCAAACAGGCTCTGTGCGCGTTTGATAAGCCCAACGATCGTGCCGTATTCACCGACTTGCAACCTGGCCAGAACGGTGGATCTATTTCGTATTCGTGGATTTCCCGTTATGGCGCCAATCGAACCATCGGAGAGAAATTTTGCGACGATCCAGGTAAGCGCATGGACATCCAGTAATGCATCGCCATCGATGCAGACGAGAATCTGGTTACGTGCGAGCATTGCCGCGCAATTGAGTGCCACTGCCTTTCCCTGATTGCTGGCCAGGTGTACGACGCGCATACATTCATAGCGTCGTGCGAGATCATTCAAGATGGCGCCGGTGTTGTCGGTGGATGCATCGTTGATCCCGATGACCTCGTAGTCGGGATATTGCAACGCCGCGAGCGCGGTGAAGACCTCCTCTGCATTCGCCGCTTCGTTGCGGCAAGGCACCAGAACGGAGACCCCCGGATAGGAAGCGAGCTGAGGAGGCTCGCCCGGTGGTGGCTGATGACGTTCGCGAAGCCAGCGATACAGTATGCCGCCGGCCATCCAATACCAGGCCATGATGAACGGATAGCCGAAACAGAAAGATTGAATCGCGTGAACTGCACTTGGCGAAAACATTCAGAACCTTACCGGAAATGAACTAGCTGATACGGCGCGCGCGACCGAGGCAGCCGGAGGGTTGTCACCGATCATGTCGTCACTCCATCCGATGAGGCTTAGACCGTTTCTCTGAAAGATGCGAGTAACAGCAATCAAATCGGAAGAGGTGGGAGCGCTAGAAGCTTCGATCCAAACGCCCAGGCGTCGGGGAAAAAAATCAGGCGATCCTTCAACTTTCTTCAAGCGTTCGATCAGGCGAGCCGCTTCTTTGGGCTTGCTGGATGCGGCGATCAAGGTCATATCCGCAACGGAGCTGGGGCCGGTCAAAGTCTTATCCGCCGTGAGCACCGCCAGACTCAGCCGAGGCCGCTCCTCCTCGACCACTCGGAAGCATCGAAGAGCCAGTGCATCCGATGGATTCAAGGTGCTGTACTCCACAGCATCGCGTCGCTTTCGCACCTGCCAGGGCGTTTCATCTTCGGAAGCGGCTCGCGTCCTTATTCCGATTAGCTGAGGCACATCCTCGAGCAAGAGGCCATCGATGGGAGCGGATTCGCCGAAATCTCGGAACAGGGCGAGAACGCGCTCCGGGTCCTTCAAAGTTGCGAGCGCGGCCCCCACAGGGAGTCGTCCGAAAACTTCGACTCCAGCACGTGTGTGCATTTGCCAGGCGATGCGCGAAAACACGTCGCCACGCACAGCCAGGTTAGGGGTGGGAAACCATGCCCCACTCAGCGCGCCATCCGCACCTGATGCTGCAGCCTCGATGATGATGGAAGTAGCGCCGATCGTGCGGACTCTTTCGATCGCGCGGCCCAGGCGACTCTCGAAGTCGGGGGCATCGGCACTCCAGAGTGTGGATGGATCTATTCGCACCAGACGCTGCACCGATGGAGGCTCGTTGAGCGATCGCAGATCATTGGCAATGTTCTTGAAGTCGAAATCTCTGGCCACAAGATATCGGGCAATCGCCATCGGTTTGGAAGCATCAGCCGGTTCGGAATCCAGAGTTAGAGCAAACCTGAACCCCGCTTCGAAGGCAACATTCTCAGAAGCAACCGTGTATCGCCCATAAGGCCAAACCAGCGCTCGTGGTGACTTCCCTAACTCCCGTCTCATCACAGCTGCGGATCTGGCCAAGTCTTCCCGGATGCGAAGACGGTATTCCGCTTCCTGCTCGTATCCCAAAATGGGATCGTACTTGCGAAAGCCTGCGGCCGGGAGTTCATTGCCCTGCGGATTTGCCAGGATTCCATGGTGCAGGTCATAGCTATGAGAGGCGAACTCAACCAGTCCGCTGCGCTGCATCTCACGAGCTTGATCCCAGGAAATGTAGCGCTTGTGCGATGGATCGCTCTCGATCCAACTTCCCACGACGGCTGCTACCGCCGGCATTCGGTAGGCAAGCAGAAGTGGGAAAACCCTGGTGTAAACACTGCGATAGCCGTCGTCGACGGTGATTAGGACGGCACGATTCGGCAGCGGTCGGTTAGCTTTGACGGCAGCTTCTACGTCGTCCAGAGAGATGGCGGTCCAACCGTTACCGCGCAGGAATTCGAAGAGAGCTATCAACCGTTCGCTGGTGATCGCATCGGCGTCGAGGTCCTCTTGCTTGTCCACGATGTCGTGGAGCGCGATACACACAAATCGAGAGCCTCGCCCTGCGCTGAATGCAGGAGACGACAACAGCGCAAGCAGGGCCGCGAGTAGAGCGATCCGCTTCATAGACTCAACCTCTTGTTCAGCCCGGCGACAATCCCTACATCGTGGACCGGCAGTCCGTCGTAAACGCGCCGGCCAAGGTCAACGCGGTAGTGAATCTCAAAGCCAGACTGCAGCTCGAGGGTCTGCTGGTAGCGAATCTGCGCAAGCCAATCAGGGCGGTAATGTGCTTCCCAATATGGTCCGGCGCCTATCGTGAGGCTCTGTCGAAAGCTTCTCTCATATCTCCGCCAGATGAGGTGATTCAGCTCCAGGCTGAGGTTTGCAGAGGCATCGTGCGCGGGATTGAAGTAGGGCGCATCGAATCGCGTGTTGTGCGAAGCGTAAACTTCGGGACGAATGTTGAGCTTCAGATGAGGCCTGTCAAGCACTCGACGAAAGAATGTGAGACTCCCTTCGACACGCTGGTTTCCGTCCGAAAACGAGAACGCCCCCACCCTTCCCGACGTGGCAAGTGATTCGTTGGCTGTGAAAGACGTCTGAAAGCTTCCTCCGCTGGCCGTGATGCCGTGGAGCACAGCCCGCAATGGCGTTTCGCTCGAATACAGTTCGCCATCGCCGGAGAAGCTCCAGTGATCGGTAGGTTCCCACGTGCCCGCAAGAGTTGCGCCCGCCCGAGAGAGGGCTCCGGCGTTATTCCAGGCAATTGCTTCGAGGGTGAAGTCGGACCACTCTGCCTCTGCTCCAGCGCCGTAGCGGACTCGATGAACCGGCCCTTCCTCAGGCTTTGCGGAGAAATAATCAAATGCGCCGAGTGCGCGCCACCTTTCCGCAAAAGGCGAGGAATACACGCGAACATTGGTATTGAAATCGGACCCAGGACGATTCGCAGCGCTGCCGCTTTCGTGATGGGCTTCGGTGTCGAACTGGATCTCCATGGCGTCGTGCATGCCGATGTCGCGTACCAATCGCTGAACTGCGGCATCCCCGGGAAAAAGGGAATTGAGTTCTTCTGCGCGTCTGCGCGCCTCGCGGAAGCGCTTCCGCCGCAAGTCGGAATCTGCCACGGCCACCTGTATGCCTCGGTCATCCGGGGCAATCTCCGCAGCGATGTTGATTTCTTCGTCGGCCCACCGAGGCCAGCCTCTGTCCGCCGCAACCGAGCCGAGCGCAGACCGCAAATAGCCTGCCCCCGGTGCTCCATTCGCTAGTGGCTTTAATTGTCTCCATGCATCGGAATCGATGTTCGCGTAGTAGCGTGCCTGGCCCCCCAACACCTGCGCGTCCAGCCAGTCCGGATTTGGAACTGGGCGCGGCAGTTGGCGTAGACGGATTCCGGGCTCCTGTCCTCTCGTCAGCTCTTCAGTAGTTGCGAAGGCTGCGTGAAAATCTTCCGTTTCGATTTGGGAATAGAAGAGACCCTGTCGCGCATTGCGATTGCTCGGGTCGGCTGCGAGGACTTCGCGATAAGCTCTCAGCGCTTCCTCTGGATGACGAAGCGCCAGGAGCGAATCGGCCTCCGCTTCACGAACGTAGGGCGGCAGGGAGTCTCCGGCTTCGCGTAATTCCTCAGCGGCTTTCACGGCATCGCTCCAGCGCTCCCGATTGCGCAAGGCCAATACGCGATCGCGTTTCAGCCGGAACACCAGGCCCCGATCGGCTGGGTGCATGGATTCGGCGTCCCGAATCAGAACCTCCAGTCTGCCAATCGCAGCATCGGTTTCCTCAAAGCGCCTTGCCGGCTCCGGCGGTTCGAAGTTTGCTCCCCAACGCACCATCGCCGCGGCTTGGGCCGCTTGAATTCCTGGATCGGGAATCGTAGACAGCGATGCGGCTCCATAGGGAGCATTCAATTGCATGAGGATGCTGCTCATCGCGGCTGAAATGCCTGCTTCTTTCGGAGCGATCTCCTGAGCAGTCGCATATGCTCGAAGAGCCCCGAAGCGATCGCCGGCAGCTGACGCGAGATCTCCTTCCAGCAGGACATTCAGAAGCGTCCATGTTTTCTGTTCAGGAAAGCGGCGAAGTCCTTCGTGTGCCAGTCCCTGGGCGATTCCAAAGCGCTGCTGATCGCGATAAGCACGCGTCATGGCGAGCAGCACATACTCGGGAATCTGCGTTACCGGAGTTCGTTCAAAGACGTCGGTGGCTTCCCGGGGCCGCTTCGCCCAGCTCAGGATGACGGCCAGGTCGAGTGCCGCACCGGTATCGCTTCTGTTGTTTGCCACGATAGTCTGCAATGTGCGAATCGCATCGTCAGTGTGGCCGTCCCGTGCCGCCCGAACAGCGTCTTCCCGACTCTGTCCAGGCGCTCTCGTCATCGGCAACACCACAATCATCAACAGCGTGAGCGTTTGCAGAGAGCGAATGATGGAGAGAACGCCAGTACATTTCCCGTCGCGTGAGAGTTCTCCCTTTAGCGGAAAGCAGGCAGGGTACCGGAAGCGGACAGGGATGTAGCTGAGCACGCATGGCATCAGCGGCTAAGCGTATTTATGGCCTGCGTGTAGCGGTACTGCTAAATGTGATAGCGTCGGCATATTTGCGCGCAAAGAACGCGGGAATAGCGGAAGGGCGGCACAGCAAATGATCCTCAGCTAACTAACATAAACGGCTGCTAAAGCTCTCGTTTAGAAATGCCGAGTGTACGCGGCGATTATCGTGTAATCCGCAAAAGCAGCATCGCCGTGCGTGTGGTTCAGAATGTCAGCGGTGCTGATCTTGCGGTTGCGCTCCATCGCCCAGGGCGCGCTCACGTTGAGTGTGTTGTTGCGATACGAGTAGGCGAGTCCAGGCTCGATCGAGATCACATAACCCGGACGGCGGAATCCATCGCTGGCGCCGAACGCGTCACGCACGGGCACACCTTCCATACGTCCGCCGAGGCTTAGCGCAAGGTTGCGAACTTTAGGAACATTGTGCGAAAAACCGCCGCGCCAGAGGTATTGATCCGTGACTGACATCACATCCTCATGAGGAGCGCTGCGGAAGGTTTTTACGCCGTTGGTGTCGCGCGGATTGAACAGCCATGATCCGGTAAAGTAGAGCATGGTGTGGAAGTACGTCTGGCGGAAGGCCTGCGTTCCCAAAGTGAAACCCCAGCTTCCGTCGCCGGGCTGGATCGATTGATCGAAGTTGCGAACTTGCGTGGTGCCGCTGGAAAGAATAGTCGTGCCTTTCGCGTCGTCGATGCCGGTCGGCATCTTCAGTGCGAACGATAGCGCTACGTTGCCATGACTCTCTGTCGGAGGACGGAAGATCCAGGTCTGTACGCCTGCGGTGATGTCTCCGATTCCACCCGCGCGATAGACGTTCACGTTGCCTTGCTGATGGCGTGTCGCCGTGAGTCCCGGGATATCGCCGATGATACTGAAACGGGGCGTGAGCTGATAGTTGAACGACACGTCGTATAGATTCACGTGGTTCTGCACTTCATTGTGCAGCGCCGCGCGCTGCGCCTGGTAGTCGGTGCCAACGTAGTGCGCGTAAGAGCTATAGGTGCGGAAGCCGATTGTGACTGTCAGATTGTGGAGCTTGTCGGCGAAGCCATCGCCATGGTGTAAGGATTGCATTTGGTCAGTCGGCGCCAATCCCGAGATCAGTGGCTGCTCGGTATGCGCGGCTACACATCCCTGGCCCAGGGCCGAAATGGAACAAAGCACCAGAGTCAACGTGCATGTAGCGATGGCAACACGCTTCGATACGGTTAAAGAACGGCTTCGATTCATGACAGTCTCCAATGCGTCAAGCAAACAGCCGGCGAGGGGAAAACGCGATGGAGAAGTAAAGCGTGAGTAGCATTCGGCGGCAATAATTCAAATGCATTATTGGGACGGCGTGTACATTGGAATCCATGCCGATCACCCTCCGCCGCGTGCATGCAAGCGCTGTCTGCATGGCGCTGTTTCTTTTCAGTTCGTCAGCGCTGAGCGCGAAGAGCATAAAGAAGGTCACGCTTCGAGATCTGGGCGGCAATAAAGTCCGGCTCGCCGACTACCAGGGCCGAATTGTTGTCCTGAATTTCTGGGCTACGTGGTGCGCTCCGTGCAAGGAAGAGCTTCCGCGTCTGGGAAAGATTGCGAGCCACTACGCCGATCGCAACGTCGCATTCATTCTCGCTTCGATCGATGAACAGAAAAAGGAGCCTGCCGTTCGCGAGTATGTCTCAGAGCACGGAATCAAGTTGCCTGTGTTCACCGGAGCATCGGTCGATCTGCTGGAGCAGCTTGCCGGAGTAAACATCGTTCCGGCTACGCTGGTGATCGACGAAAAAGGCGAAATCATACGCGCGATCAATGGCGAGGCTCGTGAGGAGGACGTGAAAGAAGCGGTAGATTGGCTGCTCAGCGGGCGGCAAGGTGATCCGCCGAGTGCGCGTGTGAAGCGATATTAGGTGCGTTTTTACCACGGAGACACCGAGGACACGGAGGGGAAAGGGTTTCTAGTTTCAGGTTTCGACCAAAGCAAGATCCGGCACGAAGGAAGGCGCTTGCGCCTCCCGAATTGGATTGGGCTTCCTGATTCTCTGTGGTCTCCGTGACTCCGTGGTGAAAAACTCGGCCTGATCGGCAATCAGCCGCGCGTCTTGGCGATTTCGGGAAATTCGCCTTGGTCTTTGGCTTCTTCCCGTTCTGGTTCTGCGGGCACTTGCTGTGCTTGCAGGTGATATTTCGTTAGGCCGTCGCGCAGCATCTCGAAGCCTTCCTCCGGCGTGTCGACGAAGCAGAAGAGATCTTTATCTTCGGGAGAGATCGTGCCGGAATCGACCAGAACGTCGAGATTGAGTACGCGGTTCCAGTATTCGCGCCCGTAGATGAGCACGATGATCTTCTTTGCCAGTTTTTCGGTCTGCGCTAGGGTGAGGATTTCGAAGAGCTCGTCCAGCGTTCCAAATCCTCCCGGGAAGATCACGAGCGCCTTCGCCAGATACGCAAACCAGTACTTGCGCATGAAGAAGTAGTGGAACTCGAAATTGAGTTCCGGCGTGATGTACCGATTTGGGAATTGCTCGAAGGGCAGGCGGATATTCAGGCCGATCGTCTTCCCGCCGGCCTCACTGGCACCGAGGTTTGCGGCCTCCATAATTCCCGGACCGCCGCCTGACGTAACCACAAAGCGATGCCGCTTGGAGTGCAGCTTCATCGACCACTTCGTCAGCAGAAACGCGAGGCGCCTTGCATCTTCGTAGTAGCGCGCCATCTCGACTGCAGCTTTTGCCCGCTTGAGCTTCAACGAATTTTCTCGTCCGTGCAGTGCTCCATCGAGCGTGGCCGGTTGTTCGTGCTCGGGAGCGGGCGTTGCTGCGCCGGGCTTTTCGAGTAGCTGCAGGGCGCGCTGAGCCGAATGCAGATTGGCGAAGCGTGCGGAGCCGAAGAACACGACTGTGTCCTGGATGCGCTCGCGACGGAAGCGCGCCAGCGGCTCGGAGTATTCGGCGAGGATGCGCAGTGCGCGTCCTTCAGGGCTGTTTAGGAATGCCGGATTTTCGTAAGCCAGTGGCGCTTTGGCTAGGGGCGGTTTGTCGTCTTGTGTCATCGGATACCGGTCAGCAGGAAAAATTCAGGACTTCAAGATTACAGGATGCATGCAGCGGAACGCGTCTTAGCGCCGGTCGCGATAGTGAACGGCTTCTGAGATTCCGATCCAGAGATCGAGGATGCCGATGCCGGTGACCAGACCGCGGACGAATCCTGTCCCAATCAGCCAGCGCAGGTTCGGGAAGTCGCTGATCAGGCTGTTTTCTGTCCATTGCGGCAGCCAAGGCAAGGCGGCGAGGATGAATCCGATCCAGCAGCAGATGATGACCGTGCTGATGATCGCCAGGCGCTGCATCCAGATCGGCGGTGGAGCTTCCGACGGAGCGGGCGAAACCAGGGCATTTGATGCCTGAGCTTCAGTGGCCACTGGTCCCTCCATCTTGGTGGCGAGGTTCCCGTCGGACGATGCTGCTGCCGGAAAATTCAGAACCTTGGCCTCGCGATCCATAGTCCTGATTGTAGAGCATCTACTTACTCAGGCTGCGGATACGGTCGGCTACGTCGCGATAGTCGATATTCGCGCCGTATACCTGCATAAAGTTGTCGAGAGCAGCTTTCTTATTGCCGGCAGATTCGAAGGCGTTGGCCATGTCGTAGTAGACGGCCAGGCGGCTGTCTTCGTTAATTCCTCTGACCGTTAGTGCCCGCTCATACCAGCGGATCGCCGCCTGCGGAGCGCCTTTGTCCACCAAGCACTGTGCCAGCCAGGTGTAGGCCTGGATCGGCTGCGAGAATGAGTGCCCGTTGTCGAGCGAGCGGCAGACCTTTTGCAACTCGCCGATCGCTTCGTCAAGCAGTCCCATCTCGCGGAAGGCGACGCCAAGGTTGTAGTGAGTCTCGGGATCGTCAGCTTCGGCGACCGGCTCTTCCACCTCCTCTTTAAACTCGTGCAGAAGATCGGAGAGCATGGAGCTAGCTTCGTCGCTCATCGTAGCCGTGGCCGTGTTTGCGGTCGGCTGTGGCCCCGCTGCGACTGCAACGGGCTGAGGCTCTGGTGCTCGCGCAGCCGTAGCTTTGGCCGCGGCTACTGCGGGTTTGGTCGCTGTGGGTGGCGGAGCTATGTCGCCGAGCGCGTCTTCCAGATCGGAGAGCAGGCCCGAAAGCGGATCGTCGGCGACCGCCGGAGGTGAGGCCGCAGCTGCTGCCGCAGCTATCGTTGCTGTCTTGGGCTGCGCAGGCGCAGGTACGACCACTGGCTTCGCTGCTGGTTTTGGAGCTTCTGCCGGAGTGGGCTCCGCGAGAAGATCTGCAAATACCTCTTCTTCCTCGTGCGTTGGCTGACGAGGAGCTTGCGGGGCCGGAGCTTTTCGAACTTCCGGTTCCGGAACAGCGATGGGCGCGGCTTCGGCTACGTGCTTCGCAGGTGCAGCTTCAACCGGAGCCGCTGCTGGAGCCGCGGCTTCCACCAGCTTTGATTTTTCACGTAACTCGGCCAGAGCGGGATGATTCGATGCGCTCGACTCCAAGCGGGCAATCGCCGCTTTCGCTTCCGCCAGCATGCCCTGATCGATGTAGAAGCGAGCTTCCTCGGCGATCTCGTCAGGGGAATCCTGGGCGGTGACTTCCTGCACGGATGCCGTCGGCGCTTCGACTGTGAGCATGTCTTCCCAGTCGCCGTGCTCGGCCTCGGCGTGCGCCGCAGTTTGGGCGTGAGCTGGAGCTTCGGGCTGAGCCGGAGCTTCTGCTTTTGCGGGCGCTTCTTGCACCGGAGCAGAAGCAATCTCGAATTCCGTGGCCGCGGCAGCTTGCGGAGCCGGCGTTTCGACTTCTGCATTAGTAACGGATGAGGCTTGGAACGGGATGGGCTCAACCGGCACTACTTCGATCGCGGGAGGCGGGGGAAGAGGAGCGTCGACCGGTGCCACGGCAGCACTTGGCACGGCTCCTCCTGCCTGCTGCTCGTATCGTGTCGCGATGTCGCGGAACTGCTTGGCCTGATCGGCATTGCCGGCGACACTATGTACTTCCGACAACACTTTGCAGCATGCGGCAGCATCGGCAAAGCGACCGAGCCTTGCGTACAAGGCCGCGAGGCGCTGGCGAACGCGGACGTCGTTCGGCGCCTTTGAGAGAACTTTCTCCAAGGGAACGACTGCCTTGTCGGGGACGTTATAGCTCGCGAAGAGCTCAGAGTCGGTGAGCGCGGAGGTGATCTCCTCGGCTAGATCGCGCGAATATTCCTGAGCAACGGCAGGCGCGCCCTCAAGCTCATCGAGCATGAGCGCCTGGCCGCCCTCTTCGCTGGAAAGCTCACGGGTGGCCGAGTCTGTCCCCATTCTGGAAACGATCTGTTTGTAATTCTGGTCGTGGAGGGGATTCTCGGGCTCGGCTTGCGCGAGTTCCTGATAGAGATCCGCGGCCGCCTGTAGCTCGCCGTGCTGCACATAAACGTTGGCCAGTAACTCCTGCACTTCGCGAATGGCGTGAGCGGGAGCATCGGACTTGCGCAACAGAGCGAGCATCGACTGCAGGGAGGCCTCGTTTTCTTTGATCTTGGAGACGAGCGCAGTTAGCTTGTCGAGAAACTCCTGCTTATTTTCTGCGAGAAATTTGTCGGCGCATTTTTCGTACAGCGCTACCGCCAGATCGGAACGGTCGGCAGCGAGCAACGCTTCGGAATAGGAGGCAACCACGGATGAGTCGTGGTGAGCCGTCACCAGCTTGTCGACAATCGGTTCCGCTTTATCGAACTCACCGCTCTTTATATAAGCCTGCAGTAGTGGTCGCAGCGCTTCGGGGCGCGTGTCGAGGTCCTGCAGCTTCTCCAGGTTGGAGATGGCGGCGTCGGACTTTCCGGAGGTCACGGCCAACTGTCCGCGAAGCAGCAGAGCAGGCTCGTACTTGGGATCGATTTTTAACGCGTGCCGCAGGGCTTCTTCGGCCTCTGCGGTAGATCCACGCTGAAACAACGCCTGCGCGGAATGAAAGTAAATGTCGAGCGCTTCCTGATTTCTGCCGAGCTTTTGATAGAGATCCGCGACCTTGGTCTGCATCGCCGCGTTTTCCGGATCAAGGTCCAGCATCTTCTTCAGAATGCCGGCGGCGCTCTCTTTGTCGTTGTTCTTTAGATACTGATCGGCGACCGTCATGTACTGGGCGCGAGCATCGTTGTAGAGGCCTTGCTGGGTGTACAGATCGCCCAGGCGGACCAGCGCATCCGGCGTGGTCGCGCCAAGCTTCGTCAACTTCTTGTACATCGCGATGGCTTTTACGACGAAACCATCGGAGGCGTATGCGTCTCCAACTTTTCTGAAGAATTCTGAGGCCCTGTCGTTGCGGCCCAGACGGGCGTAAAGATCGCCGATGGTGTTGAGGACCGTGAGGTCCTTGGGATCCTGCTTCGAGACCTTTTCGTATTCGGCGATTGCGTTCTGCAGCTTGCCTTGCTGCACGTACTTCTCAGCGGCGCTGAGGATCTTCGCTTTATTGAACGTAAAACCGAGAGCCATAATCGATGGGCAGCCATGCCGCGCAGATGTGTCGGGACCGGACCAAGGCCCAAAATTGACACACGATCAGCGCGGACTCCGTAAGTTGGGCTAACGTTACCACACTCATCGTAAGGCCTAAATTGGTCAGGCTCTTAGTTATACGAGGGAAACACCTGATTACCACCGGGTTGCTCCTGCCGGCCGTTCCACCACGGAGACGCGGAGTCACTGAGAAAAGAACTGATGGGGAAGGAACCCGCGAAGCGTCCTTTTGGCCGAAGGCCGACTGCCAAGAGCCGACAGCCCGTTTTTTTCTGGATGAAATCTCCTGCTTCCGAGGTTTAAGCGGTATAGAAAACCAGCTCCTCGATCGTGCCGTTCCAACCAGGGCTCGCGCATCGCGCGGCCGAGGAGTTTGTTGTCGAATTCAAAGCGCATTGAGGAGTGTATGGCTACTGTTTCGCCCTGTGTGCAGGCTCCCGGAATGCAGTCAGCGGAAGTCCCGCGCGAGTACCCCAAGAAGATCGTGATTCGGTCGCAGAGCCGAATTTTTCTACAGACTGTGGCGGATATTGACTATCTCTCCGCAGCAGCCAACTACGTCCATATTCATTCTGCGGGACAGGTGTTCCGCATTCGCTCGACCATAAACGCGATTGAGCAGCGGCTGGATCCGCAGAAGTTCGGACGCGTGCATCGCTGCACGATCGTGAACCTAGATCGCGTGAAGGAATCGCACGCTCTGCAGCGCGGCGACTACCTCCTGGTTCTGCAAGATGGATCGCAGCTCAAGATGAGCCGCCGCCATCGCAGTAAGCTGGAAAAGCTGCTTCCCATTGCTTCGCAAGGAAAGCATCTGGTGAAATACGGGAGTGACAGTAAAGAAAACGGACTGGCTGCGGCAGCTTCCGTCGGTGGACGAACTTCTTCGTTCCTCCGCAATTAGCGAGTCACTCGAACGCGAGGGCCGCGTGGCTACTGCTGACGCGGTCCGCACCGTTCTCGATCGTCTCCGAAAGGAGATCAGCTCCGGCAGTATCGATGGGAGCCGAGCGCAACTTGCCATCGATGGCATTCCCGACGCAGTTGAACGCGAGTTGCGACGGTCGCTTGGCTATTCGCTCCAAAAAGTCATCAATGCGACCGGCGTAATTCTTCATACCAACCTCGGACGTGCACCGATCTCCCGCGAGGCTCTGTATCACCTTGTCAGCATCGCCTCCGCTTACTCCAATTTGGAATTTGATCTCGATTCGGGAGAGCGCGGCAAACGCGATGTCCATGTACAGAGACTCTTCGAGCGCCTGCTCGATGCCAATGCTTCTGCAGAAGGAAAAACCAGCGAGTCCAAGCTCGAAGCGATCGTCGTAAACAACTGCGCGGCCGCGGTTCTGCTCGCGCTGAACACACTCGCTGAAGGTGGTGAAGTAATTGTGTCGCGCGGCGAACTGGTGGAAATCGGCGGCTCGTTCCGCGTGCCGGAGATTATGGCCAAGTCCAGCGCGCAGCTTCGCGAAGTCGGCACCACCAACCGCACGCGTCTTTCCGACTACGAAAAGGCAATCACACCGAATACGCGCCTCCTGCTCCGCGTTCATCGCTCTAACTTCGCAATGATCGGCTTCACCGAGCAGCCTTCTTCAGCAGAGTTAGCGCAATTAGGACGTAAGCATCGCATTCCCGTTATGGAAGATCTCGGAAACGGTCTGTTGGTGAACCTCGCGTCGGCTGGCGTGCAGGGCGAGTACGGTCTGCATGAAGCGCTTGCGATAGGAATCGACGTTGTGTGCGTGAGCGGGGATAAGCTTCTGGGCGGTCCGCAAGCCGGCGTAATTGCAGGACGGCCGGAACTGGTAAAGCGAATGCGCTCGAACCCTCTCTTCCGGGCACTGCGCGTCGACAAACTCACGTACGCAGCTCTCGAGGCCACGCTCCTCGCTTACGTTCGTCAAGATTATGAAGCGATTCCAACTTTGCAGATGATCTACGCTCCGGCGGACGGGATTCGCAGTCGCGCCGAAAACTTTCTGCATGAACTCAACGCAATCGCCGGATGCAAATTTCAGGTGATGGAAGGCAAGTCTGTCATCGGGGGAGGAACGGCGCCGACGGCGACTCTGCCGACATTCGTGATTTCAGTCTCTTCCGAACGATATAGCCCTGAGGAGTTGTTGAGCAGATTGCGAAAACAGTCTCCACCTGTAATCGCGCGCATCGAAGCCGATCGCCTGCTGTTCGACTTGAGAACTATCTTTGTCGAAGACGAGCGAGCGTTGGCAGCATCTCTTGTCAGCGCCTTGTCTTAGCATGGATTTTTGCTTTAAGCGAGCAGACCTTCCCAGACTCCGCAGACCAAAGCTTCGTTTCGCACTCCGAATCTCACGGTTTCATTCGAACGGAAGTCGTTGTCACGTTCATCACGGACGCATATAGTGTGCGCGCGAGGTTAGAACGTGCGCGCACATTCCAAATCTATCGTTCTAGCTGTTCTGATTGTCACAACTGCATTCCTGCACGCGGCGGAAGCGCCCCGCGTTATCCAGAAAGATGGGCGCTGGGCACTGCTGGTCGATGGTCATCCCTTTCTCATTTTGGGAGGACAGATCCACAATTCCAGCGCCTGGCCTTCGGAACTGCCGCAGGTGTGGGACTCTCTCGCAAAGCTGCACGCGAATACGGTTGAAGCGCCCGTGTACTGGGAACAGATGGAGCCTCGCGAAGGTCAGTTCGATTTTGGGAATGTCGATGCAATTGTCAAGGGAGCGCGCGAGCACAACCTTCATGTTGTCCTGCTCTGGTTTGGAACCTGGAAGAACGGAAACATGCATTACGTTCCCGATTGGGTGAAGACCGACACCAAGCGATTCCCTCGGGTGATCAATAAAGACGGAGAGCCGATCGACGTACTTACTGCCAACTCAAGAGCAACCCTTCAGGCGGACAAAGCGGCGTTCGTTGCGCTGATGCGTCATCTGAAAGCTTTGGACCAGACCGAGCATGCGGTGTTGCTCGTGCAGGTGGAAAACGAGTCGGGAATTATCGGCAGCGTGCGCGATTTTTCTCCCGCAGCAAACGCGCAGTTTGCCGGACAGGTTCCATCGGACTTACTGAATGTCGTTCATAAATCTGCGGGCACATGGAGCCAGGTGTTTGGAGCAGACGCGGATGAAATGTTTCAGCTTTATCACCAGGCGAAGTATGTAAATGAAATCGCGGCGGCCGGCAAAGCCGAGTTTGCTATTCCGCTCTACATCAACGTATGGCTGAGTTACCCGCCCGCCGAGTTACCCGAGAGGCGCATGGCCATTCCTGGAATTCAATATCCGAGTGGCGGAGCAGTGCAAAAGTACGTCGGGCTCTGGCGCGCGTTAGCTCCGGCCACTGACATGATTGGTCCCGATATCTACAACAGCGAGTCTGGTATTTATCGCGACGTGCTGCACGCTTACGCCCGACCCGATAATCCGGTCTGGATTCCGGAAACAGGACGCAGCGACGATTTTGCCAAGTTCCTCTTCTACGCTCTCGGAGATGGCGCGATCGGATTTTCCCCATTTGGAATTGACCACCCCGACGGCGACATTCCTGGAAGTGAACCTCCTAAAGCTCATGCGCGCAACTTCGCTCTGCTCGGTTCCATGAGCAACGAAATCGCTCAGTGGAACTTCGATGGAAAACTCAAGACCTCTGTCGAGGAGCCAGGGCAACCGCAACAGGAAATCGATTTTGGCAGCTGGCAAGCGACCGTTTCTTACGGCTTCCCTCAACGCGATGGCCGCCGTCCGCCAGGCACGAGCGATGCCCATGGTGTGGCACTCATCGCACAGCTCGGGGCCGACGAATTCCTGTTGACTGGCGTCGATGCCAGCGTCAGCTTCCACCTTCCCGGCAGGCTTCCGGGATTGCGAATGCAGGTTCTCTCTGCTGAGCAGGGAACCTACGAGCAAGGACAGTGGAAAGGCCTTCGCCTGTGGAATGGCGACGAAACAGATCGCGGCCTCCGTTTCCACGAGCAGCCTGAAGTAGTACGGGTTCGACTAGGCAGATTCTGAGCAGGCGTTTAGAGCATTTCCAAGTTAGCGGAACTAATACTTACACGTGTGCTCCTTGATTTTGTCCTTCCCCATTTCGCGCGCGCCAATCTTTATTTCGTGCGGCTTGTTGCGGCGTGCCGCATACCTGTTGGCACGCCCGTCAGGACCACGGCTGAAGATGCCGGTATCACAGACCATGTGCAGTTGTTGCCGCTGTGGATCGTCAGAAAGCCAGCCGATGATGTTGGTCGTAATGTAGCCGCCGTGGTTGTATCTCTCGGCGCTGATGACCGTAAGTGTTAATGGATAATCGTCGGCGGCCAGCGCAAGCACTGGAGAAAGTAGAAAGGCGCAGAGCAGTAGCCGTTTCATGGTTGGAAAAAATACGCCGCAGCAGAGCTATAGGGCAAGCTGTTTAATGGAACCAGAACAGCCATGCAGGAATCTAATGGGCATGAACTCGAACGACAGACTTGCAGGCCAGATTAAAACCGTGATTTTCCAGCACAGCGAAACCAACAGGAATCCAATCAGTAATGCCGCCATAGGTAAACGCCTCGGCTACGATGTGCAGGTGGTCGCCAAAGCCACTGCGGAGTTGTTTGACCGCGCTTACATCGAACGCATCGCCGATGGTTGGCGCTGGAAATATGAAACGCCGGATAGTCCTACGGTGGAGGTTGCAATTTAAGCCTGCCGGAACGTATTTGGCATAACGTGGCGCGATCCGTCCGGTTTTAACGGACTATCGTATTGAAAAGACGTAAGTTGTTGATTCCGCATTCCCGTTTTGAATTGCCTCCCAATTTCCGTGCAGCGGGGAAGCTGATACTCCCGATCGGGCTTACGATTTGCCCAGTCTTTACCTCGCTGACAACCTCAGCGTGGTAACCTCGATTCGATGTCGGCTCCGGATTCCCGCTTTGTTCGCGCTTGCCGCCGGCAGCCGGTGGATGTGACCCCCATCTGGCTCATGCGCCAAGCTGGGCGCTACATGCCCGAGTACCGGCAGGTCCGAAAACAGCACTCGATCGTTGAGATCTGTAAAACTCCAGAACTCGCTGCGGATGTGACCATCACCGCAGCCGAACGATTGGGCGTTGACGCGGCCATCATCTTTGCCGATCTGCTGCTCCCCCTCGAAGTCATGGGCTTGGATTTCGAGTTCGTAGAAGGCGATGGCCCGAAGATCGCGCATCCTTTGCGCGATGCGGGTTCCATAGCGCAGCTCAAGACCGATCGCGCTTCCGAACTCGGATACGTAGCCGAATCCCTCCAGATCGTCGCGCGCCATTTTGCCGAGCGGTTGCCAGTGATTGGGTTCTGCGGCGCTCCATTCACGCTCGCCAGCTACATGATCGAAGGCGGAGGATCACGCAACTATGTGCATACAAAAAGCCTGATGTACCGCGACCCAGAAGCCTGGAACGAACTCATGCGAAGACTGATTCGCGTGCTCTCTCCGTTTGCTACGGCCCAGGTTCAGGCAGGAGCAGATGCCATCCAGGTTTTCGATAGCTGGGTTGGCTCTCTCTCGCCTGCCGATTACTCCCGGTTTGTCCTCCCGCATACACGAACCCTTATCGCGGAATTGAAAGCCACCGGCGTGCCAGTGATCTATTTCGGAACTGGCACGGCAACGCTGCTCAATGAGATAAAACAAACGCGCGCAGAGGTGATCGGCGTCGATTGGCGCATTCCTATCGATGAGGCTTTCGAGACGCTCGGCAATAAATTCGCTGTTCAAGGCAATCTCGATCCCGTAGCGCTTTTTGCTCCGGAAGCCGATCTGCGCAAGCAGGCACGAGAAGTTTTGAAATCAGCAGCGGGAAGGCCCGGATACATCTTCAATCTCGGCCATGGAATCCTTCCCGACACTCCGGTGGAAAATGTTCTCGCGCTTGTAGACGAAGTACACTCCTACAGCCTCAGCCGCAAACGTTCGGGTGCTCCCATCGCGGCGTATTGATTATGGGCAAAACTGGAGTCTTACTGCTCGCGCACGGAACTCCGGACAGCGTGTCCGACGTCCCAGCATACCTGCACAATGTAACCGGTGGACGCCCTGTTCCCGATTCGGTCATTGAGGAAGTAAAGCATCGCTATGGACTCATCGGACGTTCTCCGCTCACCAGCATCACCATGCGTCAGGGCGAGCTTCTGTCCGAATCGCTCAAGATGCCGGTGTACGTCGGCATGCGTAACTGGAAGCCATACATTGCGGATGTTGTTGCCAAAATGCTTGCTGATGGCATTAGCTCTGCCGTCGCGCTCTGCCTCGCCCCGCAGAATTCCCGTACCAGCGTTGGACTCTACCGCAAGGCGCTGGAAGGCGCTGCCCACGGCATCGCGATTGACTTCATCGAGTCCTGGCATGAGCACTCTCTTCTTATTAATGCCTTTGCTGAAAAGCTCGAAGCTGCGCGAGCGAAGTTTGGCACAGACATTCCCGTGATCTTTACCGCCCACAGTGTTCCGGCGCGAACCATCAGCGACGGCGATCCGTATGAACAGCAGGCGAGGGAAACCGGAGCTCTTGTGGCGCAGCGTGTGGGACTGCCGCACGGTCGCTGGACATTTGCTTTTCAGAGCCAGGGAATGTCGGGAGGGCCGTGGATTGGCCCGACGGTAGAGGAGACGATTACGAAATTAAAACATGCCGGCAACTCCCGCGTGCTGATCCAGCCTGTGGGCTTCGTTTGCGATCATGTTGAAGTGTTGTATGACATCGATATCGCATTCCGGGACCTTGGCTCTCGTATAGGCGTCGATGTTGTGAGGACGGCATCATTGAACGACTCGCCGGCTTTCATCGCTGCTTTGGCGGATTTAGTAACGAGCCGGGGAAGAGCGAACACGAAGGTCACGAGGGCAACGGCAGAGGTCACGAAGAACGCCCTGTAACGCTCATTTTTGCCGACAATTTCTCGTCTAAGCTAATCTGGTCTTTCCCGACCAATTCACCATGATTCGCGTCGCCATCGTCGGCGGAGGTATCTCCGGGCTTACTGCCGCCTTTTATCTCGAGCAGGAGCGCCGCAAAGGAGCGCCGCTCGAGATCGTCGTCTTCGAGTCTGATTCGCGTTTCGGAGGCGTAATTCGCACCGAACGCGTCGAAGGCTGTTTGGTTGAGGCTGGACCTGATTCTTTCCTGACGTCGAAACCCTGGGCACGAGAACTCTGCGACGATCTGAGGCTGTCGGGCCAGCTCATCGGATCGCGCGATGCCGAACGCAAAACCTACGTTTTGGTTCAGGGGCGTTTGGAGGAGATTCCGGCGGGACTTCAGATGATGGTTCCGACGAAGCTCGCGCCCGTTCTCCGCTCGCGGTTGTTTTCGCCGAGCACAAAGCTGGCGATGTTGAGTGAATATCTGCTTCCTCCCGAGCCTCTCGGCGTCGATGACGATGAAAGCGTCGCCAGTTTCGTTTCGCGGCACTTCAATGCCGAGGTCGTGGACCGTCTTGCCGACCCGCTGCTCTCAGGGGTCTATGGTGGAGATGCTTCCCGTCTCAGCGCGCGCGCCACGCTGCCGCAGATGGTTGAATCCGAGGCGCGACATCGCAGTCTTGTCCGAGGCGCGTTGGAGAGCCGAAAAAATCACAACCCCGGCGGAACGCCACCTTTATTCACCTCGCTCCGCGAAGGTATGCAGCGAATCATTGATTCCATCCTGCGCCAGTTCCCACGCGAGACACTGCATGCGTCCTCGACCGTAGACATGCTGCGGCCAGGCAGTTCCGGTTGGAGCGTCACCAGCGAAGGCGCGGAAGAAGAATTTGATCACATCATTCTGGCTGTCCCGCCACACGTCACGGCCAGGCTTATGAAGGAGGTTCCCGGATCGGAACGGCCAGTCGAAATTCTCGGCGAGCTCTCGTCGACGTCCGCGGTTACGGTCGCCCTTGGCTACAAACGCGCCGACTTGCGCTTGCCTGCAGGGTTCGGCTTTCTCGTTCCTCGCAGCGAAGGTAAGCGCGTGATGGCATGCACGTTCGTCCATAACAAGTTCGAGAATCGCGCTCCCGAGGAGATGGCGCTCTTGCGTGTCTTCCTCGGCGGCGCACGTGATCCAGAAATCCTGGAGCTTAGCGAGCACGGAATCCTCGAGTTGGTCCGGCGGGAGCTGCGCGAGATTCTGAACATCCAGACTGAGCCGCGTTTCGCTCGCGTCTACAAATGGCACAACGCCATGCCGCAGTACGAAGTCGGACACCTTTTGCGCGTCGCCAGCCTGGAGATGCATATGCAGCGCTTCCCCGGCCTGCATCTCACCGGGAATGCGTATCACGGAATCGGCATTCCCGATTGCGTTCGCATAGGGCGCTCGGCGGCCGATGCCATCATCAGGAGAATGAGGTCACAGTTAGTGACTTATTCGTAATTGTTTGTTCTGTCATTCCGAACGCCAGCCTTTGGCGGAGGAATCCCTATCGTCTTCCAAGACGTTTCCTAAAGCGCGGTTTCTCGAAAGCACCTGCGGCCGGCCTCGGCCGGGTTTCGGTTGATGAGTTCGTACTCGACGTAAAGTGAAACACTGCGGTTCTGGTATCGGAACCGAAACCCGCGCGAGGGCGCGCGTCGGTCCGTCCGGTTGGGCAACAACGGCCACTCAAGATTGGGCCAGCAGATTCGGCCATTCTCAAGGGTTTCTTCGTGCTCTCCGTGTCCCCGTGGTGAGAAATGCAGGTTAAGCGCATGGCTATCTGTGGGGATTCCTCTCTCCTGCTCACGCAAATTGCGCGTGAGTCCGCCGCGGCGGACTCGGAATGACAGAACAAGAACGCAGCGCAATATCATTAACTTTAGGGGACCACATGCAAACCTTTGAACGCTCGCCGCTCGAATCCGGCTTTCTCGTTGCTGGCGAGTGGATCACCGCTGGACAGCGCGTCGAAATCAACTCGCCGTACACTGGCAAACCGATCGGCAGCACATGGCTGGGAACGGAGAAAGATCTCGAACGCGCGATTTCAGCTGCTGAGACTTCCAGCGCCGAGTTGCGGCAGATTCCTGCCTACAAGCGCAAAGACGCGCTGCTCAGCGTCGCCGCAAAGATCCGTGAGCACAAAGATACCTTTGTTCGTCTGATGACGCTTGAAGCAGGCAAGCCGGTGAAAGCTGCGCGCGCAGAAGTCGATCGCGCGGTGCTGACCTTTACCACCGCGGCTGAAGAAGCGGTGCGGATTTACGGCGAGTACATGCCGCTCGACTTCATTCCTGCGACGGAAGGTCGATGGGGCATTGTCCGTCGCTTCCCTATCGGTCCGATTGCAGCCATTACTCCATTCAATTTTCCGATGAATCTCGTTGCCCACAAGCTGGCGCCGGCGATGGCAGCCGGATGTCCGGTTGTGCTCAAGCCTGCTCCACAGACCCCGTTCTGCGCACTCTTGTTAGGCAAACTCATCCTCGAATCGGGATGGCCTGCCTCGTCGTTCAGCATTTTGCCCTTGAGCAACGATGACGCCGCGTCGCTCGTCGCCGATGAACGCATGAAGCTGCTCAGCTTTACCGGTAGTGCCAAAGTGGGATGGCAACTCAAGCGTGATGCCGGTAAGAAGCGTGTCGTCCTGGAGCTCGGAGGCAATGCTGGGGTCATCGTTCACAACGACGCGGATCTCGACTATGCCGTCGCACGCTGCACATCCGGAGCATTCACCTATGCCGGCCAAAGCTGTATCTCGGTGCAGCGCATTCTCGTGCATGCCGACATCTTCGACGAGTTCACGGCCAAGATGGTCGAGGCTGCAGCAAAGTTGCGCGTCGGCGATCCTTCGGACGAATCGACCGATGTTGGACCTATGATTCGCGGCAGCGATGTCGAGCGGGTTCAACAGTGGATCAAGGAAGCAGTTTCCGCCGGAGCCAAGGTTCTTTGCGGCGGAACGACGAAGGGTCCTTTGATTATGCCGACGCTCCTCTCAGCCACCACTCCAAAGATGAAAGTCAATTGCGAAGAGATCTTTGCTCCAGTCGCAACCATCGAGCCGTACGAAGATTTCGACGACGCCCTCTCCCGCTCCAATGATTCCCAATACGGTCTTCAAGCGGGACTATTCACCCACGACTCCCGCCTGATCTTCCGCGCCTTTGACCGGCTAGAAGTGGGCGGAGTGATCGTCGGCGACGTGCCGACATTCCGCGTCGATCCCATGCCCTACGGTGGAGTAAAGGACTCGGGTCTCGGACGCGAAGGCATTCGCTATGCGATTGAGGAGATGACGGAGAGACGGTTGCTGGTGATGGCCTGATTTTCCCTTCGTCATTCCGAACGCCGGGTTTTGGCGGAGGAATCCCTATGATCTTCGAGAATCTTTCCTTAAGCCCTTGGAAAGTCCATAGCCATTCCTTACTCCTGCTCACGCGAACTGCGCGCGTTAGCCTCCGTTCGGAAACCGAGAAATAGCTCTAAGGAATCGACGTAAGCGCCCGCTGCACCGGTTTCGGCAGAGTTACCGGAATAAAGTAGCCTTTGGGATACAGGTAATCCTCTCCAGATTCGTCGACTATTCTCAGAAGTTCGTGCGCCGCAGCTTCTTTGTCGGCGAACACCCGATACACCTTGCGCAGTTCCAGCGAAGCCGGATAGTCGGCGTTTTTGATGCAAATTGCAAAGCCCGCCTTAGCTTGCGGGCGGCTCATGGAGGAAACGTTTGATTTTGAATTCTTTCTTGCCAATGCCCTGCGCTTCATACCAATGGAGCTCCGCTACTGCTTGGGTACTGTCCGAAAGCTGAATGGTCGCGCTTCCCTTTGAGTTTTTTCCATCTTCCTCGCTCATAGGCTTTTCTGAGCCGCCGTAATTCTCGATTGTGGCTTGCCGAGAGCAATGACTTCGATCGAGCGGATTGCGCCAACAATCGTGAAGTCAGCCACACTATGATCCATTGCTCACATTGTCTTCTGAGTTCAAGCAGCGCTCAACTAAAAACCCTCGTCAAGACCAATTGTGGTCACAGCGCGAATCTTTCCTCTATGCTGTTACCAGCATGAAAACGGGGACTCATTCAAATGGAATCCGTAATTACTGCTAAAGGGCAAGTGACAATCCCCAAAGCTATCCGCGATCACCTTCGGTTGAAGCCGGGAGATTGCGTGAAGTTCTTCGTGCATCCTGATGGTAGCGCGGTTATCTTGCCGAAGCTTCCAGCAACGGCGTTGCGCGCCATGTTGAGGTCTGGAGGTCGTCGGGCTATTTCTCTCGAGCAGATGGAGACAGCGATGAGAGATAGTGCCACCCGCAAAGTGCCGGCTAGGCGACGTTGATGGGGCTCGATACAACATTCTCGATTTCACTCAGCGCCCAACAACACAAGAGTCGCTCCTCTTCTTTCCTCTTCCGGTTCGCCAGCAAAAAATTTTCTGCAAAAAATTTTGCCAATTGCTTTGCAGAAAATTTTCGCCTGTTATAATTCTCCGTTTTATTCCTGATTGTTGCTGCTGTCATAAACGTTCAACCGGTGCACTCCTATAAAGCTGACGCGATGTGCGCGGCTCGTGCCCCTTACATAAAAGTCAGGACACGTTTCGATGCCACAAGTTTTTAACCGAGGTGCCAACGGGCTTGCACGCATGAGCCTCGTCATTCTTGGGCTTGTCGTCACCAGCCTGGCGCTTACTCTGAATGAATTGCAGCGTTCGCCTTACGTCACACGCGAGGGCGAGCGACTCGAGCAGCCGGTGCCTTTCAGCCATCAGCACCACGTGTCCGGCCTCGGACTCGACTGCCGTTACTGCCACACCTCTGTGGAAAATTCCAATTTTGCAGGAATTCCGCCAACTAAAACGTGCATGAATTGCCACTCCGAGATCTGGACCAACGCCGACATTCTCGAACCTGTGCGCGCCAGCTACCGCAACGGCACTCCGATCTGGTGGACCAAGCTGCACGATTTGCCCGACTACGTTTATTTCAGTCACGAGATCCACATTAATAAGGGAATCGGCTGCGCCTCATGCCATGGCCCAATCGACGAGATGCCGCTCACCTATCAGCACGCAAGTCTGCAGATGGAGTGGTGCCTCGACTGCCATCGCAATCCGGCCAAGAACATTCGTCCGGTAGGCGACCCGATTTTCAATATGGGTTGGAAGGGCCCGAGCACGGCAAGTCCGGTGTTCTGCGAAGATGGGACGGGAAATTGTTCCCTGGATGGCCCGTACTATCAGCTCACCGGCCAGCCGATGCAGCACTGGAAAAAATTCGAAGATCAGATGTCGTTGGGCAAATACTTGGTGGCGCAGTATCACGTGCGTACTCCAAACGAAATTCAAAGTTGCGAAACCTGCCACAGATAAAACGGAGCCGCCTGCGGTAGTGGGCGGCGCAGTTTGGCAAATGGAGAAGTTGATTTAGAGACAGACATGGAGAATCACCCCGAGTTGGTGCAGATCAAGGCCTCGCCAACCCCGCACAAAACCAAACTAACGCTCCAGCAGGTACGCGAGCGGCTCTCCGCCTCAACAGGCAAGAAGTATTGGCGAAGTCTGGAAGAGCTGATCGATGAACCTGGCTTTGAAGAGCTTCTCGAAAACGAATTTCCCGCAGGCGTCGCTGAGCTGAGTCGCGCCGAGGATGGGCTTTCACGTCGCAACTTCCTCAAATTGGCGGGAGCGTCAATGGCTCTCGCGGGACTCTCCGCCTGCACGCGTCAGCCAGCCGAGGCCATCGTTCCCTACATTCGTCAGCCGGAAGATCTCATTCCGGGAATTCCGAAGTTCTTCGCGACAACGATGCCGTTTCCGACTGGCGGCATTCCGCTGCTGGTGAAGAGCAACGAGTTTCGTCCGACGAAGATCGAAGGCAATCCGCAGCATCCAGCGTCGAATGGGGCGACTGATGTCTTCGCGCAGGCTTCGGTCCTCGATCTCTATGATCCTGATCGCTCGACGAGTTCCAGCTATCGCGGCGAGCAGCGCAACTGGGGAGATTTTTCCCAAGCAATCCTGGCTTACAAGGTAAGAGCCGCAGCTTCGGGTGGCGCAAGTTTGCGCTTCTTAAGCGAAACCGTTATCTCTCCGACGCTCGCCTCGCAGATTCAAGC